>JADIMN010000080.1 GCA_017694735.1 Candidatus Alectryobacillus merdavium | reverse complement strand
GTCGGAAGTATTTTATAACGTATTAATTGTTCTTGAGTGCAAAGTAAATTGAATGTATTTCGAGATATTCGATTATATTTTTTATCTCTATATATAAAACAATCTTTAAATGTTTCATTATTTGCAATAATGATGTAATTTGGCAAGACCTTTTTATGAGGCTTTTCGATTTGACTTATTCTCCAAATTTTATTTTCTATTATAGTTTCACATTTAATATTTTCACCTTCTATTAAACATTTCCCATTTTTTATTATTTCGGAAATAAGATTTAAAGGGAGATCGTTAGTTCTTGCAAAAGCCCTATACCAATCCGAATCATTCCGTATAAAGATTTTAATTGCACCATTTTTATCTTTTCCCCAATACCCCTCAGGAACCTCTGAATCAATAATATTGAATTTGTTAAATACCATTGTAGGATCTTTTAAATCAGGTATGTCACAAATATTAACGTCATTAGTGGCTATAGAGAAATAATTCTGAGTTTGAATAATAATGGCTACAACCAATTGCGACTTACGTTTTTTTATCTGCCAATATTTTTTTTGTATTGTAACGAGCTCTACATCATTTCGTTTTAACATTAATATTTTAAGTAATATTTCTGGTATTACCTCTTTTGCTAATAATTTTTCGTAAACAACATGGTATGATATTAAAGGTAATACATTATCATATATTTTAATACAATTATTTTTTATATCCTTTACGTATATATACTTTTTTTTATTTTCATCTGATAGTAAATAGCATCTAGAAAAAGATGTAGGGGAAAACGTTAAGTCGTATTCAAACAATGAATATTCGTGATTTTTTTTGTTAAACAATTCAAATTGTTCATTGATATTATCTTTTTTTTCTACAGAATACAATAAGCCCTGATCATAGATACGTTCATAAATAAAAGCACAATCCTCTCTTTTTGAGATAGAATAATACACATTATTATTAACGCATAAGTCTTTATAATTATCATTTATTTCATCATGATGGTTCTCAAGGGGAATATTATACCCTTCCTTCTTTAACAAATCTTCTATATACTTATAATTATCATACATATCTTTGCGAATTTTTTTAATATTAAATTCTAATCCATGTACGACAAATTCAGAATAATCTGAAAACGAAAGCGGCAATAGTAAAAAAATCACACCATTATCATTTAAACAATTTCTTAATTTAGCAATAGTCATTTTTACTGTATTTATTGAGAGATGCTGAAGTACATGACTGCATATAATAATATCAGCTTTACAACTAGAATCATCAAAATCTTCAATAAAACATTCATATGTATGGATGTTTTCTACCCCATTTTCTCTTAAAACAGAAAAGGCCTGTTTTAATCTTTCCTTGTCTGGTTCAACTAAAAATATTTCGTCTCCTGTTTTCGCAAATTCTTTTATAATTCTACCATTGCCACAACCAACATCCAAAATAGTTAAAGGACTAGTTGTGAATCGCCTATATTTTAGCATCTGTTTATTAATCCAAACATTTGATTTTTCCCAATAACTCATGTACGCTTCATAATGATTAATATCTTTGTTCAATTTCTCATCATTAATATCAACATATACATAGCCGTCAAAAACATTCTTTTCCGTCATTTTTTTTATAATTTCCTTTTCTATTGAATCATGCATTCTCATAATAATTCTCCAATCATTACTTAGAGAGTTTATTCCAATAAAAAGATTATCTTCATTATAATATTTTATTTTGTTCAGTAAATCAAAGCAACTTATAAAATCAAGATTGTTATGCCTTGCCATCTTTCGTAATCGCGATAAATTGCTAAAAAGAAGAGGTAGAATTTTACGCCTTATAAAAAAATTGTATGTTTTCTCTATAAGTTCCTTTTTATCATTTTCAGAAATAATCTCAGTATTTTCTTCTATGAACTTTTTTTCTAAATCATAAAAACTTTTTTTTCTACGATATAATAACCAATGAATATTACTTTTAAACACATTATATAACTGATAAATTTTATTTTTCAATCCGTTATATAAAATAGATATTATTGTATCTAAGATTTTATTTTCAATATTTTCCATATACTTATATGTTATTTAACGTATGCGTATAATATCTTTTTTGACTTAATAATAATATAATCATTACAGATATCATGTATCAGTTTCTCAAGCACAACCATATCATCCGAGAAATGATATGCACTTATTGCTAAACGAGGCTTAAACTTCCTTATAACCTGTTTTGCGCCAGACAAGAGAAGTCTTTCTGCGCCTTCAATGTCTGCTTTTATAAAATCTACCCTACTTATATTGTTTATATTGACCCATTCATCCAAGGTAATGCACTTAACTATTATAGAATTATCACTTCTTTTTATGTTCAAAGAACTTGCCAATAAATTTGTTTTGTCTATAAACAAGCAAGCCTTTCTAGATTTTTCACTTAATGCATACTGTGAACAAGAAATAAAATTGGATAAATTATTTAGCTTAATATTATTACAAAGCAGATTAAAAAAAATTTGTTGAGGTTCAAAAGCATACACTTTTGCTCCTTTTTGAGCCGCAAGTAATGAAAACACTCCGATATTAGCGCCTGCATCAATAACAATGTCACCAGCATTAATATTCACAAAATCAACTTCATAAGGTCCTTCTTGATAATAATAAAATAGTATGTCATTATAATCTTTACTTGTTATATCGGTTTTATAAAATTTATCTTTGATAACAATGTCAATATACATACCTACTAAATTGTCTACAAAGTCATTGTCCATTTGAGAAAATATCATACTACCAATTTCTATACTATTTTTTAGTAAACGTAATCTCACAAAATTCCTTAATGTTTTTATCATTAACAAATCTGCCCATACAGGAAAAGGCCACATATTGATATATCTACATGAAACATATAGAAATTGATAGAAACTAAATTTTGAAGGTTTCTTTAAAAATAAAACTAATGCACTAAATACAACATCTTTTGTTACAGAATATCTTATTACTTTCATATCTTATTACTTTCTTATTTCTATTTTAACACATTTTGGTATAATAATTTATAATCATCGTATAATGTATTCCACTCAAGTGTAGTAGCAATTTTTTGTAAATTGCTACTACACTTGAAATATTCCTCTTTTTCTAATGATATGATTGAAAATATGGCGTTTGATAAATCTTCATAGCAAAATGGATTTGAAATAAGATTAATCAACTGAATTCCTTTATTTTTTTTATAATTGGAACAAATATAATTCCCAAAACCAGAATGAACAGTTGTTATAGTAGGCACTCCCAATAAAATCGATTCATGAGGTGTATACCCCCATGGCTCATATAATGAAGGAAATATTGACACATCGCACAAACCTAACAATTCTAAATAATCCATTTTAAATAAAACATCATTTTTAGTAACAAAATGTGGAATAAAGATTGTTGATACGTTCAATTTCTGATTTAACCTATATTTTCTTATCGCATTTATTATATATTGTACCGTTCGTTCGAGTATTATTTGTGTTTCATTCGTAATGTCTTCATATCGTTGATAAAAGGTTTCAAAAGGTGTAATTGCTATTATATTATTTAGTTTAATAGCAATTATACATAACAATATTATATGTTGATCATTATGACAATTTTTATCCAAAAGATCAATTGAACCAAGCACTATTTCCAATCCCTTATTTTTATTTTCACTTCTACCAGCATATAAAACTAGTTTAGAATTTAAATCAAGACTTATGTTTAATACATCATTCATTCTTTTTATTAGCTCATAACGCCTTTCTTTTTTTAATTCGGATTGTGAACTCAAAGAGTAATTAATCATATCATTAATTGTTCTGCCATTTCTTGTTAGATAATCAACAGGCCTTTTATAAATGTATTCAACTTCGTCTATACATATAGGGCTTATTGTCACTAAATAATCAGATTGATGTATTGATTCTTTTTCGATTAAAAATTTCGTTAAAATATTTTGTTCTTTAGCGAATAAATCCCAATTATTTATATCTTTATAAGATATACCTATATGAGATGCGCATCTTCCAATAGTAGTGGCATGTGTAGAAAATATTGTGACTATCCCTTGAGAATGATGCATTTTAATAAATAATAATCCAACACCACACATCCATTCATGAAAATGGGCAATTACTTTTTTTCTAGAAAACAAATCGCAACTATTACATAATGTAAATATTATCAAGCCACTCAGTGAACCAAATTTTACGGCTTCTAAACCATTCCAATTATAATTATTTACAATAATTCGATTGTGAGTTAATATAGATAGCATTAAATCTGATGAATTATATCTTTGATAATCAACGAGTATAGTTTTCACCCTTGCTTTTCCCCATCTTCCAAATTTACATTTTACATTTAAAAGCGATAAACAATGATTAATAAATTTCCATTCTTCTTCATCTGTTTCCACAAAAAGTATGTCCTCTTCAATCAAAGGTCCAATTAAATAATAATTTTCACCGTATGATTGCTTTACAGCGTCTAATTTCCCTTCAATTACGGTATAAATACCTCCTACTTTGTTACAAATTTCCCACGAAACTTCAATAATTGGATTTTCATTACAATTTACTTGATTAGATGATATTATATAGTCATCCCTTTTGTTAGTAAACAAAGAACTTTTAGAATTTGCATCAAATGTGTTCATAATATCAGTAATAAAAAAGCGATAAAAATGAATCGTAGTTATCTTCAAAAACTCTCTATATGTAAAAATAGTATTTTAACGTGAGTTCGGTATAAGAAAACTATTGAAAAAGTTGTGGGAATGAAATATTTTTAGTATATTTATAGCTGACAATCAATAAGTTACATAAAAACATCCATTCCCATGACTGATGCAAATATAATAGAAATTTTCTGTATTCTCGATGAGTTCTGCAAATATTTTACTCCTGAACTGAAAAAACACACGCTTGACACCTGCGGCAAACGCCGCCGCAACCGCCCGTGCCTCATGTCCGACAGCGAGGTAATGACCATTCTCGTACTCTTCCATAC
>JADIMN010000079.1 GCA_017694735.1 Candidatus Alectryobacillus merdavium | reverse complement strand
ACTACAATAAATTATACAATACTTTAACGATATATAACAGTTATTATTTGCATTATTCAAATTTTAATTTTATTTGTGGTAAAAATAAAATTAAAATTATTGATTCCAATAAGTACGTTAAAGAATACGTTACCCAAATACCATAATTAGCAAAGTATTCAACTAAAATATTTTGACAAATAAAAAAGAAAATCACCGCAATAAACATCATATTTCTAACAGACGAAGTTTGCCCTACACCTGTATACATACCATAAAGCAGTAATCCTACACAGCCACATATAGGATGTATCACTAAGAATATACTATATGTATCTGCATACATAGATATTTCTGGTAAATTCGTCATAAATCCAATGAGATATGACTTCATTAAATATATAACAACAGAACATATAACTATAAACACAGCCAAACAACGCAATCCAATTTGCAAAGTTTCATTCAATAATTGCTTATCTTTCTTTCCAAATGCTTTACCAGAAAAAACACTTACACCATTTGCCATGCCATCAATGAAATATACTAAAATAAAAATAATCTCTAATATAACAGCATTTGCCGCAAGTGTAGTCGTTCCTAAAGAAGTTCCTGCCATAGCAAATAAATTATTAATCGTCAAAAGACAAATAGTTCTAAGCATCAAATCTGTATTTACCTTCATCATTGATAAAAATGGCTTAATACTTTTTAGTTGTTCTACATAGTGCCCAGAAAAATTTAAATTTCCTTTAAAATAAATTGCCATAAAGCCAATAATGCAACCATAAACTTGAGCAATAAGAGAAGAATATGCTACTCCCTCTATATCCATATGCAATATAAATACAAATACAAATGATAAAATAATATTCACTACATTCATTGATATCTGCATAAACATTGTATAGCGAATAATCATCTGCCCCATAAGCCAACCTAATGTAACATAGTTAAATAAAACAAAAGGTGCTCCCCAAATAACAATATCACAATATTTTTTCATTAAATCTATAACTAAAGTTTCTGGCTGCATCATTTCAACATAATATGCAAAAATAAATGGATATATACAGATAAATATTAAACTGATGATAAATGCAATGATAAGCGGTCTAAATAATGACAAAAATTTACTTTCATCACTATTTTTACCTAATGCTTGTGCTGAAAAACTCGTAGTAGATACACGTAAAAATCCAAATAACCAATATATATTGTTGAATAAAATAACACCAAGCGAAACAGCGGCAATATAAAAAACCTCACTCATATGTCCCATGATTGCCGTATTTACAACACCTAATAAAGGCTGTGTTACAGTTGACAACATAAACGGTATAGTTACCATTAAATACTCTTTATACGTTAATTGTCTTGCCATAAAAACTCCTATTATTTAAAAACGGTATTCCACACGCCCAAACCAACGCGTTTTTGTTTTATTATTTTCTATATCATTTCCATTAAAATATGAAATTTCTCCTGTCAAATTTTTAGCGATAACGTATTTACCGCCAATTTCATAACCTTGTTCGCCAACGAATGTATTTGTATATGTAGGCATAAAAGTAGCTAATTTGCCAAGATTTTTATACGCTGCCCAAAGTCCATAACTATTCGGTGTAGAGCGTTTTGCTCCTTTATAATTCATTTGTATAACATATGCTTGTTGTTGCGCACTATCATCAAACCCATATTTATCGGCTTTTAGATTAGATATCGCATATGCTCCACCGATTTTAAAATTTTCATCTAACTTATATTCACCAGCAATTTCTAAAATCTGCTGTGTATCATCTAATTCTCCACCTCTTATATTATGATATGCCGCACCTGCCATTAATTTATCTGAAACAGGAATTTCTGCTTGAATTCCTGCATAATGGAGAGTGCCATCTTCTGGATAAATCTGCTTTTTATCGTAGTACATCTTGCCATTTACTTTATCATTGTATGGTGATGAAAAATTGCCTACTGTTGCTGTATAAATCGCATTTGTATTCTTATCAGTATAATTGTATTTGACACCTTTTATATAATCATCAAAAACCATACCGTATGCAATATTCATATTAGCAAAATCAGCATAATCTACTTTACCTGCAGAAATACTGCCACCTAAAGCTTTTCCCTGTAAATAAAGCATGCGATTATAAAAATGTGTTTTGTCATCTCCTTTTGCTTTATAGTTTTTTTCAAAATCCATGCGACTTTTAATTTTCCAATCTTCATTTAAATTTACAGTTGGTTCTAATCGATTGCGCCAAAGAGATTTTCGTGTTTCACCTTTTTTCCCAGGGCGATTATCATGACGGATATCATAACGCGATAATCCCTTAAAAGATATCACCTCTTCTTTTTTCTCAACTTTATTATCAGCTAAGTTATCTTCGTTATCTTTTACTTCAATATTTTTTTCATTTTTTTCTTGAAATTTTACATCATTTGCTTGAGCAAATCCTGTCGATGTAAGACTTACTATCAAACCTACAAAAATTAATTGCCTTAATAACTTCATACAATAACTCCCTTTTTATTATAAATAATAAAAATCATTCTCAATTATATCGAAATTAAAAAAATATAACAAGCTCCTATAGGGGATATATTTTTAATATTTTAGATAAGCACCTATAAAATAAAATCCTTATAGATGCTTACCTCAATGAAATCATTCTTGTAAATGGCAAGCTACAAAATGATTTTCTTCTATTTCTTCTAACTGTGGCTTTATTTCTTTACAAATATCCCTGCAATATCGACAGCGATTTTGAAATGGACAACCTACTGGCAAATCAAGCGGGCTTGGTACTTCTCCCGTTAAAATTTCTATTTGTTGATTTTTTTCTTCATCTACTGAAAAAACAGCTTTTAACAATGCTTTTGTATATGGATG
>JADIMN010000078.1 GCA_017694735.1 Candidatus Alectryobacillus merdavium | reverse complement strand
ATATTTACTTAAAAATAATAAGATTATAGCTAGCATATATTTAGAAGATGAAATATCAAAGGGAAGTCCAGAATTAATAAAATATTTAAAATCTAAAAATATTAATATTTTAATGTTGACTGGAGATAATGAAAAAAAGGCTAAATTAATAGCTGATAAACTTGGTATAGATAATTTTTTAAGTGATTTACTACCTAGTGATAAATATGATGTAATTGAGGATTTAAAATCAGATAAAAATAATAAAATTATGTATTTAGGAGATGGAATAAATGATGCTCCTAGTCTAAATTTAGCAGATGTAAGTATTACTCCATATAAAAGCAGTGATATTGCAAATGAAAGTAGTGATATTTACTTATTAAATGAGGATTTATCATTAATTATTGATATATTTAAACTTAGTAAATATACTCATAATATTATATTTATAAATATAATTTGGGCATTTATTTATAATATTGTAGCAATGTTATTTGCAATAGGTATATTTATTCCATTTGGAATTGGATTAGAAGCATGGATGTCTGCTTTAAGTATGTCTTTGTCTAGTATTTGTGTTATTTTAACATCACTTACTATAAATTTTGCTATTAAAAAAAGAAAATAAATTTAACTAAGTTTTTGCATTAAATTTCATAATTTTTTACTTTTAAAATGTTAATAAAATTGTATAATACTTATAAATAATGAAAGGAGAAAATTTATGAAATTAACAAGAAAACAAACTATTAATTTAATAATTGGACTAATTTTAATTGTTGTCGGTATTTTAATGGCTTGTTCCATTTTAATGCAAGATATGGTTTCAATTTTGTTAGGTGTAGTCTTTTTAGTTAGTGGTAGTGTATTAATTCTACAGCCATTAATTGTTAAAAATAGATTATTAGATTACAACGCATTATTAGGTGGAATTTTTGTTTCCTTAGGTGTTTTAGTCTTATTATCTGGACAAGCCATAATAATGATGATTGCAGGATTAGTTTGCATTATTTCAATGGTTATTGGAATTATTTTAGCTATTGATAGTTTGTTATATTACTTTTTAAAGAAAAAAGACTTAAAGGTTCTAATTATTGAATTATTACTAGGTGTTGTCTTATTTGTAGTTGGCCTTGTCTTCTATTTAATGTTAAGCGATGTAATGGACTATGTTTGGATGGTTCTAGGAATCTTATTTGCATTATATGGAATTTGGCTTATTGTTAAATTATTTATAAAAGAAAAGAATGCATAATTATTATTAAAAATAATATTAAGTACGAGTTTAAAACAACTCGTACTTTTTATTTTTAATACAAGTATGAATAAAAATAAATTATAATATTTAAGTATGGAAAGAATTGTTATTTTGCCAACAATTGGTAAGTTTTATCTAAGTATTGATGAAGATTGTAATAAATATAATTTAAAAGATTTTGAATATTCTAATTCTTATAATATTAAAAATCATAAGGTTTTTGCCGCAAAATTATTTGAAAATACAAATAATTTTGAAATAGATAAATTAAATAAATATGAAAAAATATTTGATTTTACATATATTGATCTTTTTAATGTTGCTTTAAAACTTGTTGAAGAAAAAGATAATAAGTTTGTTTTTATTAGATCTGTTAAAGAATATATAGACTTTTTATTTGATAATTTTGATAAAGAAGAAAATATTTATTATAGAGGTGTTTCATATTTTGGCTATAAGTGTTTGCCTAGTGTTTTTCATAATGATAATTTAGAAAAAAATGAAGATAAGTTATACCATGAATATGTATCAAGATTTCCAAATATTTTTAAAGACAAAACAAGATTAGATATTTTAGCTACCATGCAACATTATGGACTTCCAACAAGATTACTTGATGATACTGAAAATCCATTAGTTGCTTTATATATGTGTTGTAATCATGTATTTAATTTAAAAGAAACAGATCCTTATCCAGGTGAGATAATCATTTTTAAACCAGAAGATAAATATGTTAAATATTATGATTCAGAAAGTGTTTTAATTCTTTCATCTCTTCCATTATTAACATATAAATCAAAACAAACTTTATTAAAATTATTAAATGAAGTTCCAAATTTAAATTCAAAATATTTAGAAGATAATTATCCAGATTTGTGGATTGAATTTTATAGATTATTAAAGAAAGCCGATCCAAACTTTGATATGCATTCAAGACTTGAAGTTTTAAAAAATGCTTACTTTGTAAAAAGTAGCTCAATAAATGATAGAATCGTTGCACAAAGTGGTGCTTTTATAATTTGTGGTTTAGATAAAAACGTTATCGAAGAAAAATTTAGAAATAAAGATAAAAGAATATTAATTTTAAATAAAGATCAAATTTTATATCAACTTGAAAAAATTAATATTAGTGATGAAACTATGCTTCGTGATTTAGATCATGTAGCAAATTATTTAAAAAAGATATATTCAAAATAATTATTTTTTTCTAATTTTTAAAGAATCATTAATAAAAACAGCTAAAATAATAGCAATTTGTATAGGAATTAATAAGAAGAACAGTGGCCAAATATTCCACTGTGAATCATATTGTAAAAGTTGGAGATATATTGCAATAACAAGTGACCAAGCAAATAGCGAGGTAATTATTAATGAATATATTTTTTCTTTCCATACCTTAATAAATAATATTCCAATAAAAAAGCTAACAGGCAGAGCCCATACATATATTAAGTAATAATCTATTCCATTATATAAAGATAAATATACATAAACTATACTGGCTAATATCCAAACAAAAGTAATAAATAATGATTCAATTAACGCATTATTTATGATGATTCTTCTATTATAATGAGTTACATATTGATTTTTATTTTCTTCTGTGATTTCATGAGTTAAAAAATCTAGTGAAACATCATAAAAAGTGCATAAACTGTATAAAATTTCAATGTCTGGAAGTGTTTCACCAGTTTCCCATTTACTAACAGCTTTATCACTATAACCAAACTTTTGAGCAAGTTCGGCTTGAGTTAATTTCTTGTTTTTTCTAAGATTTGCAAGATTTTTTGCAATAGTATTTCTTAGTTGATTTTTATCATCCATATTATATTTATATCTCAAAAAGTATCGTATATCAATGCTTTTTTTATGTGATTCTCTTAAAAAGAGAGTTAGAAAATAAGTTCTCTTTTTAAGGTATCGTTTTTTATCGTGCTATTTATTTTATTATTTGTAAAATAAACTTGCTGCAGTAAGCAGCGTATATGGAAAAAGATTTGAATAAAGAAAATCTTTTAGTTGAAGAAAAAAAGGATTGTAATCTCACTACTTCGTCTAGTAATAGTGAAGATGAAAATTTAAATAATATTCATAATGATACTCAAGAAGATAAAAAACAAAATGAATCTTCTTCTAAAACAACTAAAAGTAAAAAGAAAAATAACAGCAAAAAAACAACCATTATTACTGCATCTGGTTGTGCTTTAGCTCTACTTATTGGTGGAGTTTCAGGCTTTTTTATTGCTTTTGCATTATCACCAAAAGGATTTGATTATGAAGGAATTGATAACTCATCTATTGAAGATGATGTAGAAGCAATTTATGAAGATTATTTAAATTCTGGAAATAAAGATTATTTATCATATTCACCAAGTGATTTAGCAAACATTGCTATCTATAAATATTCTTTAAATGAATTTACTTCAAGTGATATTAGAAGTGACGCAACTAGTTTAGGTGTTGTTCAAAGAACAGTTGGTCAAAGTATTAAAAATAGTGATGAATTTTTTAATGAATCAATTTCGCATAGTACTTTTGTAAAAGTTGCTAAAAGATTTTATAGTGTAGAAGATGGATTTGATATTTATTCTGGTAATATTCAAACAACAGATCAAGGATTAAGTGCCGAATATACAAGTGATATATTCTTAGATAGAGAAAGTTATGAAGATACTTGGGGAAAAACACTTGATAGACCGGTTATTTATAATATTTCATCTAAGACTGTTTTAGAAGGAAGTAGTATCAGCCAAGAAGAAAATGGAAATTACATTATAGATTTAAAATTAGATCCTGTTAAAAGTGTAGTTAGATATGTAAAGCAAATGATACAAATGTCATCATTAAGCGATGCTCCGGAGTTTGATTTTGTAAATGTTACATTTGAAGTTGATAGTGAGTTAAATTTATTAGAAATGAATGTACATGAAGCATATTATGTTTGGGTTGTTGGAAAAAATTATACCGAAGCTTATCTTACAGAAACATTCCATATATATTCTGAAGCAAAGCAAATACCAAGCATTGAAGAAAAAACTTATTATGAGGATTAAAAATTATAAATAAAGGAGAAAATTATGAAAACAATTTATAAACAATTAATTATATGGGGAGGATCGCTAGTTGTTGCAACTAGTGGCAGTATTGCTATTTTCTATGATTATTCATCTCATGATTATAATGATCAAAGTAGTATAGACACAGAAAAACCAGATGTTGAAGTTACTCCTCAACAAGCTTTATTAAATAGTATTATCTCTTTACAAAACGCTAATATTGTTGGTGATATTAATGTAAGTCATGATACAACAAGTATAAATCTTAATCTTGATGGAGATATTACTCTTGAAGATTATAGTGATATTAAATTTAAAGGAGATTTATTATTAACTAATAATGGATTAAATTTAGAAGGAGCAGTTCAATATTTTAATAATAAGATTTATTTAGATTTTGATAATTCTCACTTTTATTTAGAAACAAATGACTTAATGGATTTTGTTGATATGATTCCAAATTATGGAATTGGAATTGCTTTGCCAGACGAATTAACTAATATGGATTTTAATTCTATTATGAACCAAGTTAACTCAATGGAAGCAGAAAAAATAAATAATGGTTATTTATTTAGATTAAATTTAACTGAAGATATTGTTTTATATTTAGTTAGCGATGAATCTTATAATTTTACTGGAGTAAAAACAAATAAATTTTATTACCAAGATACATATATTTATTTAGATTTTGATGTTGTTGAAAAAAGTGAAACTTTATTAACAGATGATATGGAACCAAATATTCTTCAATATCAAGATTTTTCTCCTACTTTTGATTTAATAAATGTTTTGATGAATACATTTAAAAGTGAGACAAATACTCTTAATTTAAAAGTTGATGTTAATCATTTAGATAATCCTTATTTAACTTTAGATGGTGATATTTCATATGATAGAGTAAACTCAAATGGCTCTTTTAAAGGTAGTGTTTTAGAAAAGGCATATGATAGAAGTCATAAATTTTTACTTGGATTTAGTAATGAAAATTTATATGTAAATTACAATAATTTAAAATTAAAAATGATGGATGAATCCATCAATGGCTTATTAAATTATATTTTAATTAAAGTTGAAGATACTTATTTAAGTCAAGGATTAGCGGATATGTCTTCTATATTAGAAAACGTAAATGTTGGAGATATTATTGATAATTTAAGTACTGTAAATAATATTATTTCTAAAGTTTCTGTAGAACAAGAAAATGTTGTTATTACTCTAGATTTAACAATACTTGGAATTGATGCTAAAGATATTAACTTAGTCTTTAATTTTAATAGTGAAGAGTTTAAAGAATTAAATATTAATGGTTTAAATATTGAAGGATATAATATTGATATTTCTTTAAGTACTAAGACATATTCTCCAATTACATTTATTGATAGTGAATATGTTGCAGTTGATCCAGCTTTAAGTTTAATTGATTCATTTGAAGCTTTGTCAAAGGAAAATAGATTTAGATTAACTTTTGATGCTTTGATTGATAATTTAGATCCAGAAGCAAGTGATATTACAACAAGTGGAGCATTACAATTTGATTTATTAAATAAATATGGTTATGGTGATTTATCTTTATTAGATGCAAGTAATTATCAACATAACTTTGCAATAGATTTTAGATCATTTGATGAAATCTTATTTAATTATAATAATGGAATCCTTGGAAAATTCTCATCTGATTTCTTTACTGATATGTTTGATATGGTACAAGAAATATTAAATAACAAAGATGATCATTTTTATGAATTATTTGGTAGCTTAATTGAACAAATTATGTCTTTACCAATTATGCAAGCTATTAATGAAGGAGATTATGGTAGATTATTTGAAATTGGATTAATTGAATCGCTTGATATTTCAACAGATAAAATTTCATTAGTATTAAGTGGAGGATTACTTGGAATTGATTCTACAATTAATTTAGATTTAATTATTGATGCATATGCAGAAGATAAAACAACAGTTATCAAATCTTTAGAAATTTCTAACTTTATTTATGATAATAACTCATATAATTTGAGTATTAATTTAGAAAAGTTTGATGATTCTTTAGAAAATTCTAGATTAAATCCAGCTGATAATTATATTGATTTTGATTCTCTTGCTTTAATATTTAGACTTGGAATTAATACTGCTATTTATAATCATTATGAATTTAATGGTGGAATTAATCTACAAACTGAAGTTATTGGTATACCAATTGATTTAACAAATATTCCAATCAATGTAAAAATATTAAATGAACAAGGTAATGTTAGCTTAGCTATTGATTTTCCAGAAGTTCCATTAATTTGGGGTGTTAATTATAACGGTTTTAATACAGAAAATAGAAAAGTAAGCATATATTTTAAAGATAATTATATTTATATTCATAGAACTGAAAGATACAAACCAAACTTATTCAGTTCATGGAAAGATTATGAATTAACTGTAAAAACAACATTAGATGATTTCTTTGGAAATATGATGAATTATATATGTGATACTGTATTTGGATTAAATGATTTAGTAATGAGTGCAGTTGGAAATTCTACTGGCAGTGGCCCAACAGAAGATAATCCAATACATTATGAAAATTTATTAAATGACTTCTCATATAACTCAAATTCAGATAGACCATTCTTCAACTTTAAGATTAATCTTGAAGAAATTACAAAGAATTCAGATATTAGCGAAGTCTCATTAAATGTTTATGAAGATAGAGAGAATAAAACATTTAGTGGCTTAGATTTAACTTTAAGTATTCAAGTATTGGTTCAAATAAATATTGGAGTGAATTTTGATTTAGTTGATTTAGGACAAACATTTACACTTGATACTATGAATCAATTTATCGAAGCTCATCAAAACGATCCAGTTGGTGAAATTATAGAAAAGTAATATTTAGAAAATATCTTAAAAGAGAAATATTGTATAAATAAAAGCAAATAGAGATTTCCTTTATTTGCTTTTTATTTTCACTAATTATGAAAATAAAATATAGTTTTGAATATCTTTATTAGACTTTTTAAAATTAAAATCAACTATTTGGTTGTGCAATTTTTATTATAAATCAATAAGCCTCTTGATTAGAATGCCATTTTCTTTTAAAATTTTAATATAAATAAAGTCTTTTTCTAATAAAAGTTTAAAAGGAGTATTTATGAAACATTCTATTACTTGTTTTTGTAAATTTTTTGTTGTTTTAATTATGACTTTTTCTTTGAGTGGTTGTAAAAATTATGATGTAGAGCCATTTTATGATGGAATTTACACAGTCAAAACAATTAATGGAATTGATGATGAAGATATATTTAATCAAAATACAACTATAGAAATATCACATGAATTATTACCATATGAAGTTGATTATAGAAATGATATTGGTACCTGGCATCATATGTCACTTTATTTAAGTGATGATGTCTATTTAATGCATTATCATTTAACATGGAAAAATTGTTATTTTGAAAATAATGGGCGATTTAGAATGTGTATTGATTTTCATGATAATGAATTTGAATTTACTATTAATGGAATTTATGAGCTGTTTTTTGAAAGAATACAAACATTTTTTTATACGGAAAATGGTGAATATCTTTTAAGTGTAGAAGGAAAATATAAAGAAAAAAAATTTGAGATAATTTTTATAAATTCTAATTTTAAATAAAGTAAATAATTTTTTGTTTTATAAATATTTATAGTAATTGGAGGATAAAATATGAAAAATGTAATAAAATGTATGCTTGTCTTTAATACAATGGTTTCTTGTCTCTGTGGCTATGAAGATTTTTTAAATAAACAGAACTACCAAATTGATTTTCAATTAGAGACTTTTTCTATGGCGGAAAGCAATAGAATAGTTGATTTATGTTTAAAAGATATAAAAAAAATAACCTTAAATAATAACTATAAAGTTTCTGATATATCAATTTTAAGAGATTTTTCTGAAAATGAATATTTATTAGTAGAATATAATCCTAAAGGATATTCGATTATATCATTAACTTCTTTAAACATAATTGAGGTTAATCCGTTCGGAGATTATCCTTTAACTGATTATTTAAACTACTATATTCCGGGTAATGGGTATTATTATTCGAATAACAATCAATATTACGATTCGATTACTAGCAACAAAATTAATAATAATGTTTTTGTATCTCTTGCTTCGTCTTCTGATTTAATTAACGAAAAAGATAAAAATGAAGTAAATACAGCTAACTTTAATTATGTTAGAAATGGTATTAATCCACAAAAGAATGGAAATCTAGTTGATGGAGATAATATATACACTAATGTTGAATATTTTGATGGATATGATTTTATTTTCGGAGAAAGCGAAGTTGATTATTCTTGGTACTTTAAACTAAATAAAACAGAGTATCCAAAAAATGTTGATTCGACATGTGGATATGTTGCAGCTTCCTTGCTACTTGGATATGCTGAATTTTTTGTAGATAGTGGGTATTTTTCCGATAGTGAAGCGGATAAATATATAAACAAAGCCAGCGGTCATTGGACAGGCATAAACAAAGACGGGAAAACAATATCATATTTCACTGAAGTTCCTGAGATAAAAGATAGTTTTGTTAAAGCGGTATGGCCAAATGCAGGCCCAAGTATACCTTGGGATATTGTCGATGCCATAAATTCTTTTTTAGATGGAAAGGATGGTATTAATTTTAATGTTTGTAGTACTCTGTGGCTTTTTGGAGATGTTAAACAAGCTTTGAATAATGGATTTCCTGCTGCTTATTTTGGAAGCATGAATGGTACGAATCATGTTGTTGTTTTATATGGTATTTATTCCCTAGAGGAAGATAGGTATTTATGCCATTATGGTTGGGATGATAACACTCAAGTAGTTTTAAACGGACTTGGATTCGTAACAGGTGGATTTGTATATATATTTTCTGGTGATATGCATAGTCATAAAGGTTACTTTATTGATGCAAGCACAAAAATAGCTTATTGTGGATGCGGAGAAAGAGTATGATAATTAAGTATAAAAAATCAATAAATGTTATTGTAGTTGTTGCTAGTATAGCTTTATTTGGATGTCAAAATGTTGATGTTCAATGGTATAAAACAGGAACATACAGCTTTTATACTTCTAATAATGTTCAACATAGTGAATTATTCTTTAATGATAATTCTACTTTTAATATTAGTAAAATTTCAAATGTAGATTCAATTAACAAAAAAGAAAAAGGTCGATGGTTTGTTGAAAAACCTTTTGATTCAGATGAAAACGGTAATGAATCAGATTATTCAATTTTAATAGAGTGGAATAATTGTTATTTTGAAAATTGTTCGTGGACGGAATGCATTGCAGGTTGTATTTATTTAAATAACGAGTGTGATGTATTTTCAAACTCTGAAGATATTTTATTTAAAAATTTAAGCGGTCTAGCTATGTTTTTAAGATTTTATGAATCAGGTAGAGATTATTTTGCTGAACTTGCATTTACTCCATCTGGTTATGAAAGTATGTTTTATACTTTTGTATTAAACGTTTAATTTGTATATTCTTTTAGCGTTATCAAACATTAAATTGTTATATTCTTTGCTTGATAAATTAATGCTATTTTTATAGTATTCTTGATACATTTTATTATTTAATGTATCAAATCCATCAACAGGATTATCGCTACCAAACATGATTTTATGAAGTAATTTCTTCTCTTTTAATTGTTTTATTATTTTAATATCAACCCATGCAGTATCACCATAAATATTAGAATTTCTTTCTAGTATTTCGATTGCTTTTTGATTATCACTTAATAAATTTAGGTGAGCAGCGATAAAATTAACATCTTTATTTTTCTTTGCTACTTTTTCTAAAAATGAAATATCACTATATTCATCTTGAGCGGTGTGAACTAATATTGGTAATTTGTACTTTCTTGCAATTTGAATATAAGGTTTAATAATTTCGTCACTCATTTTTGTTTGAGATAAAAATGGGTGAAACTTAAGACCTTTGATATATTTTAGATGTTTTTTAATATATTGATCTATTTTAGGTATATCTTCTTTACAAGTTGTTTTTGGTTTCATCCATAGTAGTGCAAACAAATTTTTATGATGTTTTTTAAAATTTATAGCAATATTAAAAGCTTTTTTCCAATTTGTATTAATTGCTTTACTTGAATCTCGATCATCAAGGACAACTTCTGTTGCATCAAGAGAAAAAATACCATATGAAATGTTATATTTTTTCATTGATTTTAATAATATTTTTTTACATTTAGATAAACTAGGTTGATAAAATAAATGACAATGTGCATCAATTATTTTATTCAAGCCCTTTTTTGCTGATTTGTTCTTCATAAGTTTTTAATTGATCTCCAAGATTAAGTTGTTTAAATTGATTCATATATAGTTGATAGTAGTAACCTTTATTTTTCATAAGTTGTATATGATTTCCATCTTCAACTACTTTTCCATCTTTCATTACTAAAATTCTATCACAATCAACTATTGTTGATAATCTATGAGCAATAATTAGACTTGTGCGACCTTTTAATATTTTATTCATTGCATCTTGAATTTGTTTTTCTGTTTCTGTATCAATACTTGAAGTAGCTTCATCTAATATCATAATTGCTGGATTTCTAATAATTGCTCTTGCAAAAGAGATTAATTGTTTTTGTCCTAAACTTAATTGATTACCAGAATCATTTAAAACGGTGTCATATCCATCTTTAAAAGACATGATAAAATCATGGATTCCAACAATTTTACAAGCGTTAATTACCTCTTCATCACTAGCATCTAATTTTCCATATTTAACATTATTTTTAAATGAAGTTGAAAATACAAAAGGAGTTTGTTGAACATATCCAATGTTACTTCTAAGCCATCCAAGACTTCTTTCTTTATAATTTACTCCATCAATTAAAATTTCACCTTTACTAGGTTCATAAAATCTACATAATAAATTTACAGTTGTACTTTTTCCAGAACCGGTTTCACCAACTATTGCAAGACTTGTTCCTTTTTCTATATGTAAATATAAATCGTGCAAAACCTCAATATTTTCTTTATAAGAAAATGAAACATGATTATAAATTATATCTCCTTGAAGTTTTTCAAAGTTTTCAGTTTTGTTATTAAAAATATCACCATATTTTTCAACAACTTCCTTTTTATCAACTATAGTTGGTTTTGTTTCAATTAAAGACATAATTTTTTCAATATTTGCTTGTGTTGAAACAAACTCAGCATATAATTCGCTAAATTGAGAGAGTGGATTATAAATTTGTCCAACAAAACCAATAAATAGGACTAGCGTTGCAACATCAATTACACTAGGACCATAAATATAAGCACCTGTAAGAATAATTAAAGCTGTTGTTATAGCACTTAATATGGAGAATATTGGTGTAAAGAAAGCATTTGGAATAAATGCTTTTAATCTTTTACTTCTAACATCTTCTGTAATTTCATTTTCTTCTTCATAAACTTTGTCTTCTATAGCAAGAGTTTTTATAGTAGCTACTCCTGAAATACATTCAGCTAGCCATCTAACAAAATTAGAATAAGCATTTCTTGCAATACGGTGTCTTTTTAAAATAATAGTATTAAAGTATGCTACAAAAACAAAAATAACTGGAGCCATCGATAAAATTATTAAACTTAATAACCAGTTTGCTGTAAACATAGTAATTAAAGTTAAAATAAGTTCTACAGAAATCCATAAAATTCTAATAATGCCCCAAGATAAAACATCTCCAATTGTTGCAGTATCATTTTGCATTCTAGATATTAACCATCCACTAGGAGTATTATCAAAATATGAAAATGATAATTCTTGAACAACTTTAAAAGAGTCCCTTCTAAGAGATGTCATTATGCTCATTTCTAAATAATTTGTAATAAAAAATGTAAAAAATATTGCAACAGAACGAATGATTATTCCAATAAATAAAGCTAATATATAAGCGGAAAAAGAGAAGTGTTCAATAGTAATTCCAAGTATTGTTATATCAAAATACAATTCACTTAAATCTATAACTGATGTTAACTTTGATAGTGCGCTAATAGCACTTGCATTCATTAAAGGAATAAATGTTACATCATAAAAGGAAGTTAAAAATATTGTTAAAAATAAAACAATTAAAAGAGGCCACTGTTTAAGTGTGTATTTTAATATTTTTCCCCAAACTCTTAAATTAAACTTAGATTTATATGTTTGTTGGTCGTCTTGTGTAATTTTAACTGCCATCTTTTACTCCATTTTTGTTTGTATATCATTAATTCTTTTAAATAATCCATCTTTATTTACAAGTTGATCATAAGTTCCAATTTCACTAATTTTTGAATCTTCTAATACAATTATTAGATCAGAATCTTTTGCTGTTGCGACTCTATGAGTAATGATAAAAGTCGTAACATCTTTCATTTTCTCTTTTAAACTAGTACGTATTTCTATATCGGTTTCAGTATCAACAGCGCTTAAAGAATCATCAAAAATTAAGATAGGAGAGTTTTTTGTTAAGCTTCTTGCAATTACAACTCTTTGTTTTTGTCCGCCAGATAATTGAACTCCTTTTTCTCCAACTTCAGTGTCATATCCTTTATCTAAATTTAATATAGAATCATGGATATGAGCAATTTTAGTAGCCGAAGTTATTTCTTCGCTTGTTAATTTTTCGTTTTTAATTTTTAAGTTGTTTATAATAGATTTTGAAAACAAAAAAGGTTCTTGTAATATTAAAGATACATTTTCTCTTAGATATTTCTTTTGTATTTGATTAATATTTACTCCATCAAGTAAAATTTCGCCACTTTCTATATCATATAATCGAGTTAATAATAACATTAAAGTTGATTTACCAGAGCCAGTCTTACCCATAATAGCGACCGTTTGTCCTTTTTTGATTTTAAAAGACACATTTTTTAAAACATAATTATCGGCATCTGGAAATTTAAAAGACACATTTTTAAATTCGATTTCACCAGTAATTTTTGGTGTAAGGCCACTTTTTAAATCTTCAACAGGAATATCTAATAATAATCTAATTCTTTCAAGAGCAGCAAGTACTCTTGCAAAATTTGACAAGGTAGTTGCAACATCTCTAATTGGCCAAACAATCATAGATACATAAGAAAATGCGACTATAACAGTAGCGTAGGTTATTTCTCCATAAACACATAATACAATACTAATAATTGTTGCTAAAGTAATTTGAGAAAATACAAAAATATCCGAACTTGAAAAGAAAAATGAGGAAACTTTTCTCCATTTAATAAATTTGCTTCGATAATCTTGGAGATATTTTTCAAAATTATCAATTTCAAATTTTTCATTATTAAATGCTTTAACTATTCTTACAGATGACAAGTTTTCTTCAATTCTAGCAGTCATTAATCCCTCGCTGTCATCTGTTGCTCTGTATCTTTTTCTAACAACTTTAATTAAGAAGAAAGAATAAATAAATAGAATTGGTAAAAGAACAATTGAAGACAGTGCAACAATATAATTGATGCTACATAATATTGAAAAAGATAAAATTAAAACAAATAAAGTGTAAAAAACAGTATGCATATCTCCAATTATAAATCTTCTAAGAGTTTCTTCATCTCTTGTACATGTTTGAATTATGTCGCCGTTTTTCATACTTTTTATATTTTTATAAGGTAAGTTTTCAATATGATTAAATAAAATTAATTGTGTTTTTTTAGAAATACTTGTCATTATAAATGATCTTAGATACATTCTTGAAATGTTAAATAGTGCTAACCCAAGAGAAAAAGTAAAAATAAGTATAGAAAATATCCATAAATTATTTTTTAAAAAGTCAAATCCACCAAGTAAATTTGTTATAAAAACAGATAAAGGATCTTGAACTGCTAAAAAGTAAGAATTTGCGTCTGTTTGTTGTATTACATCAAGCAATATTTTTGTCATAAAAGTAGAAAAAGTACTAATTAAAACAGACATAAATAAAAGAATTAAATAAAATCCATATTTTAAATAATTTCCTTTTAATATTTCGTTAACCGTTGACAAATATACGTGCTTTTTTGCTTCCATAATATTTATTTTACTCATTAAAACATTTAAAACAATATTTATAAAATATTATATAAAAA
>JADIMN010000077.1 GCA_017694735.1 Candidatus Alectryobacillus merdavium | reverse complement strand
TAATACAAATTTAATTATTATTATATATTTATTATTAATAAAAAGCTCTAAAAAGTTAATTATAATTAATAAAAAAATAAAAGGAAAAGTAGCAGATAAAATTATGTAGGAATGACTAATTGAAATTAATGAAATAATGCTATCTGTACCTTTTTGATAGCAAAAAGGAATAAAATATCCAATAAAAATAATTATTAGAAGAATTATCTCAGCAAGATTCCATATGCTATGTTTAGTAATTTTTGTTTTCATATTTATCCTTTATAGTTTTTTCCTGACATTGGTCTACCATTTATCATAAATATTAATCTTTCTTCTGGATTTGTTGTTGTATCTTGTATCGACCAATCATACCCGGTTAAAACATTTTTAATAGTAATCACTTGACTATGATTATCCCATCCATAATGAGTTAAATAGTAATCTCTATATGGACCAGCTACAAACGCACCGTATGCTACAATATTATGTGGTATAAGTCCTCCGTTTAAATTAGAAAACACCCCGCAAAGCATATCAGGGAACCCCTTTCTTATAACATCTATAGGACTTCCAAAAGGACCATAAGCATGATCAAGTATATACGTAACTTTTTTATCTTTCATAAATAAATTTGCTAAATCATCAAGGTCGTTTGCTGTTAGGGATTCTTTATTATTATTTAATTCAAATAAATCAAGAACAAACTCGTCTTTTACAACTGGTATTGCATACTGATATGAGCTACTATTGGCCATTACGACATATTTACTAATTTCCTCGTCTGAAAAATAACCTTTTGCTTTAAAAAAATCATTATATTCAATCATTAAAAGAAAAGCAACATATTCACAAATTCCATTAGAACCACCGTTTGAATAAGAAAAACGGGTTGTATTATATTTAAAAAACCAAGAATAAGGCACTTCAACATGAGCCTTTACTATACCATTGCTTATTTGGACATCGTTGTTATTAGAACTATTAGTTAAAGAAAGACAGTCAGTATATAACTTTATTTTTTTCTGAATGGAATTATTATAGTTTGACTGCAGAGTAGTTCTTAAACTTTTGCTTTTGGATTTTAATAAATCAGTTGTATTTTCTGATAAGAAATTGTTTTTATTTACAGAATAATAAAAATTATTTATTTTTTTTAGTAATCCTATAACTGGGTAGTAATAATTATAGTATTGGAGATCATCAAATTCAGAAAATGGATTTACTTCGATTGTTTCTAATGTATCAATATGCATAACCGAGCTACCAAATGGATAGAATGTAACAAATAAATAATTATTATCATCAAAATCTCTAACTATACGATATTCTTTTGTTTTATATAATGTAGTATTTAGCGAAAAATTAATTTCTTTTTCACAAATTTTTGAAAGTTCGTAATTGTTAAAAGTATTACTAACTTTGGCTCCATAATTATTTACTTCATTTATTTTTGTTCTAATTAAAACATTAGTATATGAATATGAGTTTTTATATCCAAAAAAACAGAAAAAATTAATTAAATTCAATAAAGCAAATTTTTTTAAAAAATTCAATTCAATGTCTCCTTTTTCGTTATGTATAAATATTATCACATTTTTTTGTTAATAGATAGCTAATTTTGGAAAATCAATAAAATTTTACTGATGTATAAATAAAGGAAAAAAAGAAAAGTACATATAAAACAGTTAGAGTTGCGTTGACGTTGTCACTTAACATATTTTTTTGTTTTTTGTTTTGCTTATTTATATACATAATTTTGTTGTGTTATAATATTTTTTATGAAAAAAGCAATTATAATAGGAGCTGGTCCAGCTGGATTAACAGCTGCTTATGAGTTATTAAAGAAAAGTAGTGATATTAAACCAATTATATTAGAAGAAAGTAATGGTGTTATTGGTGGAATATCTCAAACAGTTAATTATAAAAATAATAGAATGGATATTGGTGGACATAGATTTTTTACCAAAGATGATAGGGTAAATAATATATGGTTAGAAATTATGCCTATCCAAGGCGCTAAAGCCAAAGATGATATTATTTTAAATAGAGAAGTAAAAATAAACGAAGGTGGACCAGATCCAGAAAAAGAAGATATTGTAATGTTAAAAAGACATAGAATATCTCGTATATATTTTTTAAGAAAGTTTTTCGATTATCCAATTTCATTAAAATTTAAAACTTTTAAAAATATGGGTTTTAAAAGAACAATGAAAGCTGGTTTTGGATATATTGGTTCTTGTTTACATAAAAGAAAAGAAATAAATTTAGAAAATTTTTATATTAATAGATTTGGTAAACCTTTATATCAGATGTTTTTTGAAGATTACACAACAAAGGTTTGGGGCGTTTCTCCAAAAAATATATCTGCAGATTGGGGTAGACAAAGAGTAAAAGGATTATCATTAACTAAAGCAGTTTTTAATGTTTTAAAGAAACCTTTTGTTAGAAATAAAAAGAAAGAAGAAACATCACTAATTCAAGAATTTTTATATCCTAAAAAAGGACCTGGCCAATTATATGAAGAGATGGCTAAAAAAATTATTGAAATGGGTGGTGAAATTATTTTTAATTCCAAAGTTGATGAAATAAAAGTTGAAAATAATTCTATAACTTATGTTAAAGCAAATAATATCGAATATAGAGGAGATTATTATTTTTCAAGTATGCCAATTAAAGATTTAATTGAAAGTATTGGAAAAGATAATGTTTCTAGTGAATTATATGAAATTGCTACTAACTTACCTTATAGAGATTTTATTACTGTAGGATTATTAATTGATAAATTTAAAATAAAAAATGAAACAAAAATCAAAACAATAAATAATATTGTTCCAGATACATGGATTTATGTTCAAGATAGAGGAGTTCATCTTGGTAGAATTCAAATATTTAATAACTGGTCACCATATATGGTTAATGATTTAGATAAAATTTTTATCGGACTTGAATATTTTGCTTTTGAAGGTGATGAATATTGGAATATGGAAGATAAAGATTTTATTGATTTTGCTATTAAAGAATTAATTGAAATTGGTGTAATTGAGTCTAGAGAAAATGTATTAGATTCTGTTAGAGTTAAAATAAAGAAAGCATATCCAGCTTATTTTGGAACTTATAAAGATTTTGATAAAGTTAAACAATATCTTAATACTATATCTAATTTATATTGTGTTGGCAGAAATGGTCAACATAGATATAACAATATGGATCATAGTATGCTTACAAGTTTAATAGCTGTTGATAATATTCTTAATAATATTAGTGATAAAGAAAATTTATGGAATGTAAATACCGAACAATCTTATCACGAAACAAAGGAAGAAAATAAAAAATAATCTGGTTTTGCAAGGGTTTTTTTATGATTGAAAATATTTTAAAATACAATATGAATGTAAATGTTGAAGACGAAGACGATGAAGAGGATGACTCTTCATCAAATTTAAGCAACAATAAAGATAAACCACTAACTAAAGATAAAAAACAAATTATTTATAATGATAAATCTTTTAAAAACGAATCTTTAGATGATTATGGCATGAAGATATTATTAAAAGAAAGAGTTTTTAAAAAAATACCTCCAAAGTACAATTTTTTATGCGAAATCGCTTTCTTTTTGGTAATATTTGTTGCAATATTTGCTTTTTATTTAATTTTTAAACCACTTTTTAATTACATAAGAAACGGTATTATTGCTCAAAGTTTTTCTTTTGTAATGGTATTATCACTAATTATTATTGCGATTGTATTGTATAGATGCAAAAAATTAGATTCTAAAACTTTAATTTTCTTATTATTTTTTATAGCGTTTTTTGTTCATCTAAATTATATGTTAGTTACTCCAGGTGTTGTAAGACAACACGATACATGGAGTGGAGGAAAAAATATCTGGCAAGGCGCTGATGCTCATTTTGATTATGCCCTTAATTTTTATTTAACCGGACACTTACCTGACTATAATATTTCTTCAACAGAGATTTATCAGTTTTATCACCCACCATTTAATGCTTTTATCCAAGGCATTTTTATGAAAATATTTGAACCTTTTAGTGGTTTTACAACTTTAAATTATACTAACTATGATTCATACGTAAATATGACATTTTATGTAGATCATTTTGCTTATCTTGGTTATGGTGATTTAAGTAGTGAAGAAATTGCACTACTTGCAAATAAGTGGATTAATTTATATAGTTCATGCCAAATACTAGCTACTTTCTACATGATAATTACAATGTATTTCTTGTTTAAAATTGCATTATTATTTATAAAGAAAGAAAAAACAATGGTAGTTGTTGCTGTATTTTGTTTCTTTTTCCCAAGATTAATTCAATTAGGTGGACAATTAAACAATGATACTTTATCAGTAATGTTGAGTGTACTTGCTTTATATTATCAACTTAAATGGGCAAAAAGAAGATATGAAAATAAATGGTATTTTAATTATTTAAATCTTGCTGCAAGTGGATTATTCTTAGGTTTAGCAATGATGACAAAGTTAAATGCCGGAAGTATTGCTATAGCAATGGCTGCCGTATTTATTTATGTATTAGTTAAAGATATTAAAGCCAAAAAGAATGTTAAGTATTATTCTAATTTTGTTGGTCAATGTTTAGTATTCTTCTTATTATGTGCTCCTTTAGGATTATGGTATCAAGTTTATAGCATGGAAGTTTTAGGTCTTCCATTAGGTTTTGTCTTTAATAATATTAATCACAATTTATTAGTTGATGATGTTAACTTCTTTTATAGATTTATTGTTCCAATATCCTTCCATGATTTAGCAAATGGTATCTTTGCAAGTCCATTCAATGATTATAATTTACCAACATATATTATAAAGACATCTTTATTTGGCGAATTTGGATATTGGCAAGGAGAGTTATTTACTCTTCCATTATTAATTAGTGCTTATTTATTAATTATTGGTGCTGTTATATTCTTTGTTTATTATTTAGTTAGATTTAAATCTCTTGATAAACTAGATTTAGTCTTTGCGGTTTCTCTAATATTAGGTGAGATTGTAGCTATGTTATATTTTAATATTACAATGCCTTATGGATGTACGATGGACTTTAGATATATCGTTCCAATTGTTGCCGGATTTGTAATACTAATTGTTAGATTTAATGATGATTTTAACTTTAAAAATTTAGATTTCTCTTATGTGAATAATGAAGAAAAGAGATTAAGTTTAATTAGAAATAATAAAATATTTGATGTACTTTTAAGTGGATTTAATGGTTCAATTTATGTTTATGCTGCTTGTACATCACTATTTTATTTAACTTGTATTTAATATTATGTCTTGTATTATTATTTATCACTCAGAATGTGGCCATACTAAAAGATATGCTGAATATTTAAACATGCGAATTGCAGCAGATAAATTAATTAGCCTTGATCAATTTAAATTCAAGGATATTTTAAACTATGATAATATTATTTATGCTGGTAATATTAAAAATAATGTTATTGTTGGTTTAAATAAATTATTAAAAAAATATAAAAAAATTAAAGATAAAAATATTTTTGTTATTGGTGTTGGTTTATTAAATATTACAGCTATGAATAATGGCAATGATACATTTAATAGAGACATAATTATCATTTCTAATTCTTTAGACGATAAGCATGTTAGACTATATCTATTACCAGGTGGATTTAATATTAATAAATTTTCTAAATTTAAAGGTAAAATAATAAAAAGGATGTTAAAATTTGCATCTAAAGATAAAAGCAGTGGAGAAAAAGCTTCTATTGATATGTTATTAAGTAATGGAATCGATTTAGTTGATATTAATAATTTAGATAAGATAGTTTCAGTTTATAATAGGGTTAATAATAAGTAATGAGTGAAAATATTAAAATAATTTCTCAAAATAAAAAAGCTAGATTTAATTACTTTCTAAGTGATTTTTTAGAAGCTGGAATTGTATTAAGTGGTACTGAAATTAAAAGTATTCGTTTACATAATGTAAACTTAGATGATGCTTATGTCTTAATTAGAAATAATCAAGCTTATATTATTAATATGAATATTCCAGTATATGAAAAAGGAACCATATTTAATCACGAACCAAAGCGAGATAGAAAACTATTACTTCATAAATATGAAATTAGAAAATTAGACGCTAAAGTTGAAAGAAAAGGCTTTACTTTGATTCCTACTAAAGTTTACTTAAAAAATGGAAAAGCAAAAATAGAAATCGCACTTGGACAAGGTAAAAAATTATTTGATAAAAGAGAAACAATAAAACAAAGAGAAAATCAAAGAGAAATTAATAAAATAATGAAGGAAAAAAGATATGAAAAATAAGCATGATTTAATGGAATATTTAAAACTCAAAAATGAGTATGAATATGATAATGAAAATTTTTTAGATTTTTTACAATCAATAAATTTTAAACTAGATATTCCTTTTATTCATGTTGCTGGTAGTAATGGTAAAAGTATTGTTTCTAATTTATTAAATAATGTTTATTATTCTGCAAATTATAAAGTTGGATTGTTCTCTTATAATCAATTTGATATTTTAAAATCTATTAAAATCAATAATAATTTTATAAATATTCAAGAAATGCAAGAGATTTTTGAAAAATATTTCAAAAAATTCCTCTATCATAATTTAAATTGTTATGAAG
>JADIMN010000076.1 GCA_017694735.1 Candidatus Alectryobacillus merdavium | reverse complement strand
ATTTTATATATTCATAGATTTTTTCAATAGGAATTCTTATTTGAGACATACTGTCTCTTTCCCTTATTGTTACACTATTATCATTAAGGGTGTCAAAGTCAATAGTTATACAATAAGGTGTACCAATTGCATCTTGTCTTCTATATCTTTTTCCAATACTTCCAGTATCATCATATACGACATATAATTGAGAAATTAATTTTTCAAAAACTTCATTTGCTTTTTCACTTAATTGTTTTGAAAGAGGTAAAATTGCAGCCTTAATAGGAGCTACCTTTTTATCTAAATGCATTACTACTCTTGTCTCACCGTTAGGAAGAGTTTCTTCATCATAAGAATCGACAAGACATGTAAGCATTAATCTATCAAGTCCAGCAGATGGTTCAATGACATAAGGAATGATCTTTTGATTTGTATTTGGATCTAAATATTCTAAACTTTCTTTTGAATATTCCATATGTCTTTTTAAATCATAATCTGTTCTATCAGCAATTCCCCAAATTTCTCCCCATCCAAAAGGAAAGAGATATTCAATATCCGAAGTAGCTTTACTATAAAAAGCTAATTCTTCTTTTTCATGATCTCTAAATCTTAAATTTTCTTGTTTTACTTTTAACTCGTTTAAAAGAAAATTAAAGCAATAATTTTTCCAATAATCATACCATTTAAGATCTTCGCCTGGAGCAACAAAAAACTCTAACTCCAATTGTTCAAATTCTCTTGTTCTGAACGTAAAATTACCTGGAGTAATTTCATTTCTAAATGATTTGCCAGCGTTACAAATTCCAAAAGGTAATTTCTTTCTCGATGTTCTTTGAACGTTTTTAAAATTAACAAAAACACCTTGAGCTGTTTCAGGTCTTAAATAAACAAGCGTCTTTGAATCATCTGTAACACCAATATGTGTTTTAAACATCATATTAAACTTTCTAATTTCTGTAAAATCATGTTTTTTACAATTAGGACATTCAACATCATGCGTTTTAACAAAATCATTAAGTTCATCATTGCTCATTTTATCAACATCAACATCTTTAAATTGACTTTTAATTAAATCATCAGCTCTATAACGCATTTTACAAGACTTACAATCAATTAATGGATCATTAAAATTAGTTACATGTCCTGTTGCTTCCCATACTTTAGAATTCATTAAAATAGCGCTGTCAACACCAACGTTATATTTACTCTCGTGAACAAATTTTTGCCACCACAATCTTTTAACATTTTGTTTTAACTCTACTCCTAAAGGTCCATAATCCCAAGAGTTAGCTAAACCTCCATATATTTCTGAAGAAGGATATACATATCCAGAAGTAATTAAATGGTTAACAATTTTTTCAAAGTCTTTCATGATTAAGCACCTCCTCAAAACGATAAAAATTCGTCATATTTGAATATTTCATATACCAAGACAATTGTCTGATTGCCGTATGATATATAATATTAAATCTAGTTCTAGAAAAATGATATTTTTCACATATTTCATCAACATCAATTGGATGTGAGTAATTGATAAGTCCAAATCTCATTTCAATAATGTATTGATAACGAGGATTCAAGCAAGTCAAAATAGCTTCTTCTAATCCTTTTTTTAGATATTCATAATCAATTTCAGTTGTATCAACTATAGAATATAGCAGACCTTGTTCCTCTGATTCTTCTATTGAAATAAATTCGGTCTTATATAAATCCAAAATATATCTAACTGTTTCTAATTTTATATTGGTATACATTTTCCAATTTAATTCGTCTAAAATCTCGATTTGTTTTGGAAACCTATTATTTTCTTTATAAAATTTTTCGAAAAATATATTCAAGAAATAATTTGTTTCATAATAATGTTGTGGATAAGTAATATTTGCTTTTAAATTACATAAACCATTAGATATATAAAGTCTTATGAACCTTTCAGCAAAAAATGCAAGTCTTTGCTTTTCATATGACATATCAAACTTTTCTAAAGCATCAAGTAATCCTAAAAACCCATATTGAACTAAATCCATGAAATCAACATCGGGATTAAAGCTGTAAAAGCGTCTAGATATGCCTAACACCATCTTATAACATGACTTAATAAGTATATGCTTAGCAACTTCGCTTTTAGTGGTTTTATACTCTTTCATATGTCTTCTTTCCTCTTCTAAAGAAAGAATAACAGAATTATTAGCTTCCTTTATAAATTCCAAACATAAAGAATCCATTTTTTTAAACCACGTCAAAAATTTTAGAAAAAAAGTACCTAATTGTCAACCTAATATAAGTGTTATAATAACTCTATCGAATTCAGTATTGTATTAAGATTAGATACAATAAAAAGGTTTAAATTTTTTAATATATTTTTCAATGTTTCCCTACTCAAAATTATGTTTGATAGGTCTTTAAAATCTAAAAAAGAATTAATTGTTGTAGTATCTAGTGAATTTTCTTTTAAATAGGATAAATAATCTATTCCTTCTTTATCAAAAACATAAATCAAAAAATGTATAACAGCTATTAAATAAATGTTTGATGATTTATATTTTCCGCATAAATATAATAAATTTAGTAATTTATCATAATATTTGTATATATTTTCTTTTAAAATTAATTTATACAAAATTTCTTTCATGACATTAAGGAAAAAAATTCCTTCAAAATCAGACATTAAAAATGAAGTATCATATAAAATATTTCCATTAATTAAAATATTTTTTTCTCCTCTACTCGCGAATTCTGCTTCCACTAAATTTAAGAAAAAAAGCAAAGACTTATTTTTAGATTTACTTTTACTAATACCTTTTGCTTCGAAAACAAACAATTCATTTTCATTTATCATATCAACAATAAAAGAATTGTCTTTATAAAGGTTAGAGTTTAGAATCAATCCTTTTTTCTTCATTTTATTTTATCAACACCGTTGTTTATCAAAAACTTTTCATTATTTTTCCAATTTTTTTCGACTCCAACTAATAAATTAAGTACAACGTGCTTTTTTAATTCTACTTCAAGCTCTTCTCTAGACTTTATTCCTATTTTTTTTATCATATTACCGGATTTTCCGATAACTATGCCTTTTTGACTATCTTTTTCAACAATAATTTTAGCATCGATAATAACTTCTTTGCTTTTTTCTTCCATATCCTTAACTTTAACAAAAACAGAATGAGGGATTTCATCTTTTAATAGAAATAAAATATTTTTTCTTATTATTTCTGAAATTAAAAATTTTTGATTTTCGTTTTTATAATCTTCAGAATAAAATTTCTCGCCATCTGGCAAATAAATTTTTAACCTACTAATTAAATATTCTATATTGAAACCATCTTTTGCACTAATTTCAATGATTTCTTTTAAATTAGGATAAATTTTTCTAATTTCATCCTTTAATTTTTCAATTAAAATAACGTTTGTTAAATCAATTTTGTTAAAAACTACTATTAATGGCATATCGAATTTTAGTCTATCAAATAAATATTGATCGTTTTTGTCAAATTTATGAGAAGCATCTAAAATTAATAATGCAATATCACTACTCCTTATAGAATTGTAAGTAGACTTATTCATCATTGAATTCAGGGAATCTTTTGATTGATGAATTCCAGGAGTGTCAAGAAAAACAATTTGAGAATCAGCATCATTGTAAACGCCTAAAATAGAATCTCTTGTTGTTTGTGCTTTAGGCGTTACAATCGAAATATTTTTTTTAAAAATATCATTCATTAACGTTGATTTACCGACATTAGGTTTTCCAACAATTGATATATAACCTACTTTCATTTTAAAAAATCTCCTGAAAATGAGAAAGGAATTAATTGTTCAACAGTTAACGCTTTAAACTCACCTTTAGAATTATATAAATAAACCTTTGTATCTAGTGATAATAATTCAGCCATAACTTGGCGGCAACTTCCGCATGGAGAAACAAAATCATCACTGTTTGCGAATACACCAATTAATTCAATATCCTGCTTTTTATAACCTTTAAGATAAGCTTGAAAAATTGCGTTTCTTTCAGCACATAAACATAAACTATATGCAGCGTTTTCAATATTTGCTCCTAAAATAAATTCACCATTCTTAGTCAAAACAACGGCACCAACACTAAAATGAGAATATGGAGAATAAGAAAGTTTTCTTGCCTCTTTTAGTTTGTCAAACAATAATTCGTTATTTATCATAATTTTTCTCCTTCGAAAATTTTCCTTTGCAAGGAAAACATTATATCTTCGTCTTCCTTTTTTATATGATCATATCCAAGTAGATGTAATAAACCATGAACAAATAAAAAGCACATTTCTCTTTCAAAGGTGTTACCAATTTCAATAGCTTGTTTTTGGGCCCTTTGATAATTAATATAGATGCATCCTAAAAAATTAATTTCAGGATTTATAATTTTAACTTCACCATCAGATTCGTCATTAAAAGCAAAAGATATAACATCAGTAGGAGAATCCACTCCTCTATACTGTTTATTTATATCATGAATTATACAATCATCTACGATATCGACTTCTAAAAAAAGATTTTCACTTAAATTAAGTTCTTTTTTAACCTTTTTTAAAAAATATATAAACTTCTTTTTAAAATTAATAATATTTTCGTTTACTAATACTTCATAATCTATTTGCATAAAAATATTATACTAAATTCTATTTGATAATATAATTAAGATTTAATTAAAGAAACCAATTTACATTTAATTTCTTTTTCACTTTTAATTTTACTTTTAAACGCATCAATTTTTTCAACTAAATTAAATACGATAGAATAAACAATTAAGTAAAAAAATCCGAAATTAAGAGTAAAAGTATTGTTTAAAAAGCATACTCCCTGTCTCTTATAC
>JADIMN010000075.1 GCA_017694735.1 Candidatus Alectryobacillus merdavium | reverse complement strand
AAAAATGATTGATGTTAAAAGAATCGAGGAGAATCCTGAAAAGATTGCTGAGTTATTAAAAAGAAAACTATATGATGTAGATTTTTCTGAATTTTTAGAAAAAAATAAAAAAAGAAAAGAAATTACTCGTTTAGTAGAAGAAAATAGAGCAAAACAAAACGAAATTTCAAAGAAAGTACCTTTATTTAAAAAAGAAGGAAAAGATGTAAAATATCTTTTTGATGAAGTTAAAAGATTATCAAAAGAAAACGCCGAAAATGAAGAATTATTAAAAAAGTTAAATGATGAATGTTTTGATTTTTTAAAAGTTCTTCCTAATTTACCTGATGAAGATTTGTTAGCTGGCGGTAAAGAAAACAACAAGCCAATTTACACTTATAAAGAAAAACCAGTCTTTAATTTTAAAGCTAAAGATCACGTCGAATTAGAAGAAAGTTTAGGATTAATTGATTATGAAAGAGCTGCTAAAATTTCTGGTCGTGGAACATGGATTTATAAAGGACTAGGCGCTAGATTAGAATGGGCTTTAATTAACTTCTTTATTCAAGAACATTTAAATGATGGATATGAATTTATTCTTCCTCCACATCTATTAAATTATGAAAGTGGTTTTACTGCCGGACAATTTCCAAAGTTTGAAGGTGATGTTTTCTTTTTAAAAGGAACAGAACCTAGAAAATTCTTACTTCCAACTGCAGAAACCGCTCTTGTTAATTTATATAGAAATGAAATTTTAAAAGAAAGCGACCTTCCAAAGAGATTCTTCGCTTATACTCCTTGTTATAGAATGGAAGCTGGTTCTTATAGAACAGAAGAAAGAGGAACTATTAGAGGTTATCAATTTAATAAAGTTGAAATGGTTTGCTATACAGCTCAAGATAAAAGCGATGAAATGTTTGAAGAAATGTTAAATAAAGCAAAAAGGTTAGTTGAAAAACTTGGTTTACATTTCCAAATTTCAAAACTTGCTGCTGGAGATTGTAGTGCTAGTATGGCAAGAACTTATGATGTTGAAGTATGGATACCATCAATGGGTATTTATAAAGAATGTTCAAGCGTATCAAATGCTAGAGATTATCAAGCAAGAAGAGGAATGATGAGATACAAAGATAATCAAGGAAAGATTCACTTTGTTAATACTCTTAACGGTTCTGGACTTGCAACTTCAAGACTAATTCCAGCTATATTAGAACAATACCAACAAGAAGATGGTAGTGTAATAATTCCAGAAGTTTTAAGACCATTTATGGGTGGACTTGAAAAATTAGAACCTATTAAAAAATAAGAAATTGTGATATAATAAAAATTGCCGCATTAGACGGATGCTTACGAACCAGGTCAGGACAGGAATGTAGCAGCCTTAAGTATAGACCATCTGGGTTAGTGCGGTTTTTTTATTTTTAGATTTATTTTAAGGTGTTAAAAACTAATTTAATAAAAAAACTGCGCAAAAACTCATTGTTTTTAGTGAAAAACAATAACCTTTTTAACAGTGTCTAAAAATAAATAAATTTTATTTTTAAATTGATTTAATTATATTTATAATAATATGTATGCTTAAACTAGAAAATATTATAAAAAATTATGATTTAGACCAAAATACAAAAGTTGAAGCATTAAAAGGCATCAATTTAGTTTTTAATGATAAAGATTTTGTATCAATTTTAGGTCCTAGTGGTTGTGGCAAAACAACTTTATTAAATATAATCGGTGGATTGGATCACTACACTGATGGAGATTTAATTATTGATGATATTTCTACAAAAAATTACAAAGATATTGATTGGGATATATATAGAAATAATAGAATCGGTTTTGTTTTCCAATCATATAATTTAATTCAACATTTAACTTTGTTAGAAAACGTTGAAATGCCATTAATTTTAAATGGTATTGATAAAAAAACAAGAGTTGAAAAGGCTACAAAAGCTTTAGAAAGAGTTGGTTTATCAAAAGAAAAAAATAAAAAACCTAATCAATTATCGGGTGGACAAATGCAAAGAGTTGCAATTGCAAGAGCTCTTGTAAATGATCCTGAAATTATTTTAGCTGATGAACCAACTGGCGCTTTAGATAGTGAGACTAGCGTTGTAGTTTTAGATTTATTAAAAGAAATTTCCAAAGATAAACTTGTTATTATGGTTACTCATAACGAAAAACTTGCTTATCTTTATTCAACAAGAGTAATCACAATGCTTGATGGAAATGTGACAAGTGATAAAAGAATAAGTGAAGAAAAAGAAAAAGAAAGTTCTTATTCTTTTGAAGAAGCAAAGTTAAATAAAACCAGTATGTCTTTTATGACTTCTTTTAAGTTAAGTATAAAAAATATTTTAACTAAAAAAGGAAGAACTATTTTAACTGCTGTTGCATCAAGCGTTGGAATAATTGGTGTTGGATTAGTCTTAGCTATTTCTAATGGTTTTAATGATTATATAACTAGAGTAGAAGAAGCAACTGCAAGCAATTCTCCTATTACTATTTCAAGCGTTTCTTATTCTTATTCAAGCAATCCAAACGCAGTAGATTATGAGAGATTTCCAACTGATGATAATTTATATGTTTATGATGAGAAAGTTAATTCTGTAGTTAGAACAACACATCTTAATAGACTTGATAATGAATATTTAGCTTACTTAAATAACATTCATAATACGGAATATGGAGATAGCGTTGCTTCAATTTTAACTTTATACAATAATTTTAATATTAACTTAGTATCTAAAGTTGGAGATGATAATTACGTTTTAGTTAACCCATACGATAATGTAGCTTCATCAATTACATCAACAGTTTCTTCTGTAACCGGATTACCAAATTATATATTTCATGAATTGTATGGTGATAGTGAATACATTTTAAAATCATATGATGTTTTAGAGGGCACTTATCCAAGCGAAGAAATGACTACCGATAGTGAAGGTAATAATGTTTTTGAAGTTGCTTTAATAGTTGATCAATATAATAGATTAGATATAAAATCTTTAGTCAATTTAGGTTTATACACCGAACAAGAATTAGAAGGAATTGATAAAATTTCTTTTAGTGATTTAATTGGTAGAGAATACGCTTTTTCTTTAAATGATGATTTATATAGGCAAGATTTAGTAGATGAACTATATGGAGAAAACAGTTTTGATGTATTATCAAGTTTTACTTATCCAGAGCAAGAAGTAACTCTAACTTATAAAGATTTTAACGGAGTAGAACGATCATATAGTTATACTTATCCAGGAGGAACTGCTTATCAATATGCAGATTTGTTAGCAAATTATAAAGTAAGAGAATACGTTTATAATAATTCAAAAAATAGAATTAGAATATCTGGAATTATAAGAGTTAAAGAGGATTCAATGCTTGATTATATGAATGCAAGTATTGGTTATAACAAGAGCTTAAAAGATTATATTTTAAGTGAAAATAGTGAATCTGAATTAGTTAAAAACGCTGCAAATAATTTAAAAATATATGGTTTTGGAGATAGAGATAGTAGTAGCATAAGTGGATTAGGTTTAAACACAATTTTAACTCAATATAACTATTTTCCTCTTTTAGCACAATTAACTGGTCAAGAAATACAAACTCCATCTTGGGCTCAAGACTTACAAGAAGCAACATATACTCATTTAGAAGCCGCAATAAATAATATGTTTATTGCTTATCCAATAACTCAACAAAGAGGTTCAATAATTAACAATAACGGTGAAAATAAAGTTGATTATTCATTTTATGCATCCGATAGTTATGTATATAGTTCAACTTCTACATATTTAAGTGTGTTAAATAGTTATGGTTATATGTTTGAACTATCTAGTGAAGATCAAAGTAATTTAGATTCAATTACCTCAATTTTAGATCAATATTTAGATTCATATTTAAATGGAGATTTATCTGCTAATTTCTTACTTTTATATTTAAGACCATATATGAATTCTATTATTCAATCAAAAACATTTTTAGTTTATGTTGCTTCTATGTTAAGTAATTATCAAAATATAAGAACAATAATATTGTTTCCATCAAGCTTAACATTAAAGCCAATGTTAAAAGAGTATTTAGATAATTACAACATTGATAAACTTGATAGTGAACAAGTAATTTATACTGATTTAATTGGAACTCTTACTGATTCTTTAGGAGAAGTTATTAATATTATTTCTTGGGTTCTTGTTGCTTTTGGTAGTGTTTCTTTAGTAGTTTCTAGTGTTATGACCGGAATTATTACTTACAACAGTGTATTAGAGAGAACTAAAGAAATTGGTATTTTAAGAGCTGTTGGAGCACGAAAAAAAGATGTTGGAAGACTTTTTAAAACCGAGAGTTTAGTAATTGGAGTTTTTAGTGGTTTAATTGGAATTATATTAACTTATATTTTATCGGTTCCAATAAATATAATATTGAATTCAATGTTCCCAGATTATAATATTGGCAGTATTGCAAATTTAAATGTAGTAGCCGCTTTAATACTAGTTTCTATTGCAGGATTACTTGCCTTTATAAGTAGTGTAATTCCAGCTAGAATTGCAGCTAAGAAAGAACCTGTTGAATCATTAAGGAGCGAGTAGAAAATGAATTTTTTTAAAAACGAGTATACTAAGGCATTAGAAAGAAAAAGAGATGCTTTATTAGATAAAATTAGTGTTTGTGAAAGATATACTCCCGCTTATAATGTCGGATTAAATGACGAACAAGTAAAAGAAAGAGTTGAAAAAGAATTAACAAATAAAAGAAAAAAAGTCGTAACAAAATCATACTTTAAGATTGTTTTTGATAACTTTTTTACTTTTTACTCTGTCTTATTATATATTTTAGGAATTTTAGTTGCTGTTGCCGGATACATTCAACAATTAATGTTTTTAGGAGTTATATTATGTAATTCTATTATCGGATTTATTCAAGATATAAGAGCCAGAATGTTAGTTGATAAATTAAGTATTGTTAATAAAAATAAAATTATTGCTATACGTAATGGACAAGAGGTTGAAGTAGAATTTAATGATTTAGTATTAGATGATATCTTATTATTAAAAAACGGAGATCAAATTCCTGCTGACTGTGTTGTTATTAAAGGAAAAATATTTGTAAATGAAGCAATGCTAACTGGAGAACCAGATGCTATTAGAAAAAAAGTAAATGATATTGTTTATAGTGGAACATATGTTTCTAGTGGCACCTGTTATGCAAGAGTAGATAAAATTGGAATAACAAATAAATCAGATATTATTCAAGAAAAAGCAAAAGCTTTTAATAAACCAAAAAGTGAAATTTTAAAGTCCTTAAACTTCTTGTTTAAAATTATTGCTGTTTTTGTAATTAGCTTTGCAATTTTAACATTAGTTTCTTTTGTTTTTGTACCTCATGAAATCTCAAATGGAGATTATTATATTCCTGCAGATAATTTCTGGCAATGGTTTATAAATAAGGATAGTCAGCCAATTACAAGTTTTGTTGGTTCGATGGTTTCAATGATTCCAGCTGGATTATTCTTATTAACTAGTGTTGCTCTATCAGCAGGAGTTTTAACTCTTGCAAGAAAAAGATGTTTAGTTCAAGAATTATATTGTATTGAAATGCTTGCTCGTGTTGATACTCTTTGTTTAGATAAAACTGGAACAATAACTGATGGGACAATGTCTTTAAGTGATATTGTAAAAATTGAAAGAAGTTATAATAACGATAAAATTAAAGCAATTCTTTCTTCGCTTTTATTTGCAACAAAAGATGATAACTATACTGCAAAAGCTCTCAAAGAGAAGTGTGGAATTAGTGAAGTTTATAAAGCAACAAAAGCTCTACCTTTTTCAAGTGAATCAAAATATTCAGCTGTTTGTTTAGATAAACTTGGAACTTTTGGCTTAGGAGCTTATGGATATATAAAAATAAATAATAAAAAAGAAACAGAAGAAATTGTTAAAAAATATTCATCAAAAGGTTATAGATGTTTACTTTTAACTATTTCTCAATCTAAGATTGAAAAGGAAAAACTACCTGCTGATAATGAATGTATTGCTGTTTTATTATTAGAAGATCATATTAGAGATGATGCTCCAGAAACTCTTGCTTGGTTTTCATCAAATGGAGTTGATATTAAAGTTATTTCTGGTGATGATCCTTTAACTGTAAGTGAAATTGCTAAAAAAGCAGGAATTCCAAATTATGATAAATACATTAATTTAAATGGTTTAAGCATAGAACAAGTTAAACAAGCTGCTACTAAATACACTATTTTTGGAAGAGTTTCACCAGAACAAAAAGAAGCATTAGTTGTAGCTTTAAAAAACGCTAAAAAGACCGTTGCTATGACTGGTGATGGTGTTAATGATATTTTAGCTTTAAAAAGAGCTGATTGTAGTATTGCTATGGCAAGCGGAAGTGATGCAGCAAAAAATATTTCTCACCTAGTTTTACTTGATTCTAACTTTAGTGTTTTACCTTCTGTTGTTGCGGAAGGAAGAAGAGTTATTAATAACTTACAAAGAACATCATCTTTATTCTTAGCTAAAACTATGTTTTCAATGATTGTAACGTTAGTTTCTATCATAGCAGTTTTTTCAAGTAGAGACATTAATATGCAGTTCCCATTAAGTGTTAATAACTTCTATATTTGGGAAATCGCATTTATCGGTGTTGGCGGATTCTTCTTAGCATTAGAGCCTAATGCAAGCAAACTAAGAGGTAGCTTTTTATCTAACGCAATTAGAAAAGCGCTGCCTGCGAGTATAACTATCTCGGTCATAATTTTAGTTTTCTATACTTTATATATGACAAATTATTACAATCATAATTTGTATTTACTCGGCGATCCATACTGGATTGGAGAATATTTTAGACCTGATATTTCTGGACCTGTTGGTGGTGCAATTACTTCTGATATGTATGAAGCTTATAATACTGCAATTAGAAATTCATTTAGAGCAATGTCTGCGGTTGCAATGGTATTTATTGGGTTTGTTTCATTTATTAGAGTTTGCTGGCCATTATCTAAATATAGATTTTATATTGTAATATTAATTGTTTGTATGTTGATTTTAGGATTAGTTGGCTTCTATTTGATTCCAATGAATGGAGGAAATGGTTTAAATTCATTTGGTGGAGTTTGGTTCCAATTTGAATTTACATGGTTATCAATGACAGACTGGTTATATTTATTGCTGTTTGGCTTTTCTGGTATTTGTATGTATGTTGTTCTTGATAGATTAATTAATAGAAATGCATATATTGAAAATATTGAAGTTTCTTATGATAAGTTAAATAAACAAAATAAAATTGGTCAAGGTAGTGTAAGTAATGAAAAGTGATTTAGTAATTAAAAATAGATTATTAAAAGATATAAGCCAAAGAAGCCTTGATTCAATAACGGTTTCTAGTATATGTGAAGAATTAAAAATAAAAAGACAAACTTTTTATTATTATTTTAGAGATATATATGATGTTATTGAATCAATATTAGATGATTATGCTCAAGATTTATTAGATAACGAAATATCTTCTTTATATTTAATAAGAGTTTTAGATTTTATTGAAAATAATTATCAATTTTTTAAAGAAATTTTTAACTCAAATTTGTTTGATTTAGTTATAAAATTTTTGAACAATTTATTTTCAAAATATATTAAGTTTTTGCTAACAAATTTAAAAGAAAGTAATACTTTATCAAGTTTGGAATTAAATGAGATTATTTCTTACCATACTAGCGGAATAAGTAGTTATATTTATAATGAAATAAGTACAAAAAATACCTTTAATGTAAGCAGTATAAAAGAAAAAATTTCAATCTTTGTTTGTGATGAAATATTATTGAAAAATGTTAAAGATTTTAATGAAAAAAGAAATAAATTTTAAAAAATATTAAAGAATTGCAGAACTTTTTATTTATTTAATTATATAAACAT
>JADIMN010000074.1 GCA_017694735.1 Candidatus Alectryobacillus merdavium | reverse complement strand
GTCTAAAATATCTAGCAAATCATTAAAATAATATGAACATAATCCTTTTGTTCCACTAGATATAATGTTTCCTCCATCATATCCAATACAAGTAAATCCAGCTAAAACAATAGAGCAAACTCCAGCACCAGAATCTTCAATTCCAATAACATGATTTCTCTCGCTTTCTGGAATATTTAATCCTACTGTTGCAGTTTCTGCATATAACCATGGATGAGGTTTTGGTTCAAGCTCACCAAGAGTTCCAACACTTCCTTTTCTCATCGCAAAACCAGCAGAAATAGAAGCATCATAGAATTCTTTAGGATCACCCATTTTTAATGTATTAAAAGCAGATAATATTTCAGGCCATGCTTTTTCATATAGCCCACTTGTAACTAAACCAATTTTAACATTTAATTCTTTAAGCCCCATTAAGAATTCTTTTAAATGTTTAGAAGGAGTGAAAGCACCTTCTTTTCCTCTTCCTTCCATTATTTCATTCATTTCATAATGAGTATGTTTAAAATATAGTTCTCTTGCCTTTTCAAGTGTTGCATTTGGTACATATTTTTCAATACAGTATTGTAAGTGTTCGCTCACAGAGTGACCACTTACATATGGTAAATCTTCTTTAGAAAACTTAAATGTATTGTCATTTAATAAAGATTGAACTGTTTTTTCAATAATATAAACCCAAAATTCTTCACTTTTAACACTTGTTCCATCTAAATCCATTAAGACTGCTTTTATTGGAGCTTCTAGTTTTATTGGTTTTATTGGATAATAAGCAGGATATCCAATACTTGATAAAACATAAGCAATGCTACGATCTTTAAAAGTAATGAATTCTACTTTTCTATCACCAGTAGCATATACTCCTAAAACTCCATCTTTTCCTTCTTTAAAGAAACCATCAGAGCATTCTTTAATGTTAATTAATCCATCTTTTTCACTATCAAAAGTGCCTAAATCTTTAATATAGTATTTCATAGTTATAATTTAAGTAAAAATGTTTCAATTTTGTGTGGTTTCATTTCTATTTCAAATGAATTATTACTTACTTTAATATCAGAAAGTAATGTTTCATCAAGTCTAACACTTGATACACCTTTAATTGGTAATATAGTTTTTACTTTAAGTGGTAATGTTTCATCTGTAGAGTTCCATAATCTTACAATAATACCTTGTTTATCTTCACTCTCCTTAATACCACTTAAGTAAACTTTATTTTGTTGATTGGTTGAAATAAATGAATCACAATCATTTAAAATTCCATCCATAACAACACCTTGAATTGCTTTTAGTGGAACTTTATCATCATATGCTTTTCTTAAGACTAAGCCTTCTTGATAATTTCCTTTATGTGGATAAATTGAATATTCGTAAGTAATCTTTCCAAAACTATGTTGACCAGTATACTTATCTAATTCTTCAACATTCATTTTACTATTTGCAGTCATATATGCTCTTTGAGTTCTAATTAAAGTAATTTTAATAGTTCTTAAAGCATCATCTGCAATTTCGTATTCTCTTAAACCTTTTGTTAAGATTGCAAGACCGTATTTGTTATCACTAACATCTACAAAGTTTTGCATTGGTTGGAATGGAGTAAATGCTTCAAAGTTATCTTTATGATCTCTCCATTTAATAGTTCTATGTGCAACATCCCAAGCAGATTCTACATCAACCCAATCTGCATTTGGAAGATTAGATGGGAAGCTTACAATTAACTTATGATCTCTACATTCATTTGTTAATGTTGTTTTAACTTTTAATGATTTAGAGTTCTTTTCAAGAGTAAGAATAGTGGAGATTGGTAATTCTTTCATTTCTCTACTTCTATCATCTCCACTAACAGTAGCTGCAGCAGGAATTAATAAAGTTAAATCGATTTTAAATGAACCTCTTAATTCATTACTTTCAAGCATAGTAATCTTTGATGAACAGCCAAGAGAAGTGTAGGTTACATTTCTCTTTGGTTGAGTTGAAATATGAGCACTTCCAGTTTCTCCAGTATCTGTATAATACATCATATTATCCATTAATCTATTATTTACTTTATCAAGCAAATTGATTGTACCATTAGAGTTTATTGTAACTTTTAAGAATTCGTTTTCTAATACGCCGTTTTCTCTAGCAATAAGTTTTCTATTATCCATAATTTGTGGATGAAAAGCAAATTCTGGTTTTCTAAATCTTAATGCATATGTTTTATAACCAAATTGAGGTACTTTAATATTAACAAGAATTCTTTTTCTATTAGCATTAAATTTGATTGCTTTTGTATCCATTTCTCTTTCAACACCAATAGAAATATCATCATTATATAATTCTTTATATTCAACTTTATTTCCAAGTTCATCAACAATATCGTAGAATTGATCGCCTTGGCTTGCTCCATCTACTCCAATATCTACTTTATTTGTAACACCTTTTGGAGTATCAACAACTATTTCTACAACTTCTTCTCGATCAAATGGCATTGTATTGAAGAATGTAATTATATAATCATTATCTTTAAAGTTTTTCTTTGTATTGATTTTGGAGAATAAGCCAATTGTTGCCCTATTTGTACATTCTTCTGCAACAGTTTTTGCTAAAGAGAAGTTATAAAGCATATCTTCATGAGCTCTATCAACTGCAGCACCACAAATAGAGTCATGAGCATGACATTTTAATAAGTACTTCCAAGCTCTATTTAAGTTATTTGTAGGGTATTCTTTTCCATAGGTTTTCGCAAAGGAAGCAAGTGGTTCTGCAAGGTTTATTAGGTTATTCTCACAATCATCATTTAATAATTTAATCTTAACTCTTGAAGAGTGAGTTGCACCTAGTAAAGCATTAAAGTTATTGTATTCCATAGTGGTGTATCTAAGTTCACC
>JADIMN010000009.1 GCA_017694735.1 Candidatus Alectryobacillus merdavium | reverse complement strand
CATTTTGTGCTCTTTGCAGTAGTTCATTATCTCTACCACTTCTTCTCGTGTCATCATAACTTGGCTTTTTGGACGTAAAGTTAATGATGGAAGTTGGAGACGAAAATACGTGGTTTACCGAATGCTTACATAATATTCGCTTAAAGATTCTTTTAAAAGGTTATATGCTTGTATTTCCGTCAAATGAGGCTGTCGATCCTTTTTATCTTCTTTTACAGGAGTTCCTCTTAGTATTACCCCGTTACCATGTTCATTAAAAATTTGTGCTACACTAGTTTGAATAGTTTTCTTATCACGAGTTCGATAAAAACTTATTCCTGCAAAACAAGTTATATTATTAGTTTCTTTTTTTAAAGACCAAGGAATACCTCCAGCTTTATAATATAATGCTGTAAAAAAATTCCACGCTATACTTGCCTCATCTTGCATCTCTGAAGAAGGTTTAGCGATTCTATCCCTAATGATTTGAATTGGAATATTATATTCCATAGCCTTTGCCTTAAGTAATCGCCTAAAATTTACTTCTATTTCAACAGAATCATCCTCACCCAAATCGTTATCAATTTCGAAAGTTTTGGTTCCATATATAATTTTTGTCAAAGATTCATCCAATACGCATAAAATAACATCCGGTTTCTTATTCTTAGCAAGGAATTGTATCTCTAATAAATAAAGATCTACTGTTTTAACAATTAGCTGATCAATATCATTAGCCTCTTTTTTTATTCTATCAAGGGTCGAATTATTTATTTTACGTATATACGATTCATCATATACAATTTTGCTATAAAAGCCAACAGACTCATTAAACCCTGGAAAATTTGTAAATAGATTAGGTTGCTTACTTTTTTTTGCTTCAATATGGCTACTACATTTTTTTATCCAACTAATAGCTATATTTATGCTCTCACTCAATCCTATAAATCCAACAACTATTCTATCCGGTCTTATATCATTAATATCTGAAACATTATATTTATATATACCAGCCCGAGGACAAATATATTCTCCTTTACCAAACTGTAATAAAGGTTCGTCTAATAATTTAATTTCCATGCAGTGAAGTATAATTAAGAGTTAAACCAAATGGAGAAGAAAATGAAATATATTTATATTCACTCTCATTCTCTTCCAATTTATTCGTGAGGCAATATGACAGAAACATAAAATGCTGATAAACAGACGAATTACTCTCTAAATTCTTTTTTTGAGCTATTAGCTGGCTTTCTTGTTTACAACTATGATATCCATCATAAGTAAAGCTCCATCCAGGAGTTATACTTATAAACCATTTTTCATTTGATCTAAAAGATTGAATTTTAAACGTAAGTTGTCTAAAATACAAAATTTGTTTTTTTTCGTCATTCCAAACTTCTGCAACAACAGAACGTGTTGCCACTTTTTTATTTTTCCACGTAATTTTTCGTTCCCTTGGTATTCCAATAGGTTTAAATCTAAAATATTTTTCCTTTGAAAGCCATTGGATATTTTTGTATGATACTAACTCCTCTATTGAACGATTTATCAAATGAAGCAAAGCCTCTTCATACTTATAACTAATATTAACAAACTCATTTATAGAATACTCTTCTACCGTTCCTATTTCCACAAATCTATTTAAAGGTTCATTTCGGTTATCCAGTGGTCTAAATGATAAAATTTTATCTTCAAAAGTAAACCAATCTCTGCAATATGCAATTTTCATCAAATCGAAAGCTTTTCTAAGTACCTTACCCATAGGGGCGCTCTTTTTTAATTTATTTGGAGTACTCCATGATTGCGTAATTATATCATCTCGATCTATCCCTATAATACCTACATATACCTTTGATGGAATGTGTATTTCAAGTATATTGGGAAATAATATTTCTGTTTTTATACTCTCTTTATGTTCTAATAGATATCTTCTCTTACTTATTTCTTCCTCACAAAACTCATCTTTTAATAATTGTAATAAAGAGTCTATTTTAGCAAGATTAATAAAAGAATTTATTTCCTTAAGGATATCACTATAATCTAATATATCTTTTTCTGAGAATTCTAATTTATTATCATTAGCCACAGAAAAAATAGAATCAGAATACCTTTTCTGCTTCTCTGTTATGATATATACAAGTAATCTATCATAATCCTCAGGACGCTTATTTTTTACAAATTCATTTATTGTATGTTTGATTTTTTCACCTGTCGCAGTTGATGTAACTTGAATAGCTATTCTATTTTCTGTATCTACTAAATCTATAGCAGCAGAATTCTTCACTTGATTATTTATATTAACCAGATTCACCCCATATACTAAATTTAAAATCGGAATAATTACATTTTCTGCATGAATATTTATATCATATAAATTCAAACTATTTAAACTTTCAACCTCAGTCCTAAATCTAGCAAATAATTCTACTATTTTTTCTATTTTTTCTTTTCTATGCATATCATTTTATTTACAGATAATTCAAGCATAAATACGATAAATATACTTATATAAAAATCAAATCTTCTACCATTATGATATGAAGATCTAGATAAGTAAACCTATACGTTACATTTTAACAAACTCTTATTTTCAAAATATAATAGTCTATACAACTAATATGTAATTTCGTCATATACAAAGATAGTATCTTTGATTTATATTCTCAACGAGAAGGTGAGAAATTTAAATTCGAGTATTATGTTTTTAATTTCCACAAAATCAATTGACAAATATAACATTACATTAGTGTCCAATAAAAATGGACGAGTTAAAAAATTAATCAAATAGTCCTTCAAAAAGGGGATAATCGAGTTCTTTGATATCGTTGAAATCAGTCTTATCGAACAGGTCACGTAAGTTCGTTTTGTCCGTTAGAGAGATGCTTAGAATCTGCAAAACTTCATAAGTTGAGCGTTTCAATTGCATATCGTGTTGGACAATAGCTACA
>JADIMN010000073.1 GCA_017694735.1 Candidatus Alectryobacillus merdavium | reverse complement strand
TTTATAAGAATCTTTAGAAAGCATATCATAAATTTCTTCATCAGAAATAGAATATATAAAAGATCTTGCAATCGAGATAAAATTTAACTTTATTTTTTTATCATAATCAGTATCATTTACCTTATCTAAATTATATATAAAGCTAAAGATAGATTTCAAAAGAAGAACTACACTAAATTTGGACATCATATCTTTACTTGTGTTGTTTAATGGTATACCAAATTTATTAAATACTCTTTCAATATAAGAAAAAGTACTTTTTCTACGACATAAAATAGCAAAATCAGAAAATCTAATTTTTCTATGAATTTTAGCATCTAAATCAACAATTTCATATCCACTATTTACTTTATCAATTATATCTTGTGCTATAAAAAATGCTTCAGCTTCTTTTTTATTCGTTATAAATCCTGAATCGATTAATAACTTAACAATATCATTATTATAAATATTTAATTTTAAACCGTATAAACAATTATTATTTTTATATGGATCATATTGGACTTGACCAAATTCAATTTCATGAGTTAATTTATAAACGATTTTATCAGCATTGTTCATTAAAACAGAAAATATATTATTAATTGCTGATATTATTTCTCTTCTAGCTCTAAAGTTTACACTTAATCCTAAAGAAGTACCTTTAGAAGTATCATCTTTATATAAATTAAATTTCTTATTAATAATGTCGCAATTTGCATTTCTAAATCTATATATTGATTGTTTAACATCACCAACCATGAAAACATTATCTTTTGATATTTTTGAAATAAAAGTTTCTTGTATATCGGATGTATCTTGATACTCATCTATTAAAATATAGTCAAATTTATTTCTAAAATATTCTTGAGCAACCTTGTTATCTAAAATTTTCAAAGAAATTAAGGCAATATCATTAAATGTAAAACAATTTATCATTCTTTTATAATTCAATAACTTTTCGTCGAGTTTTTTTGTGATTTGCAACATTATTATGATATATTTTTTAATTTCATCTTCATTATTTTTATAAAAATCAAAAGAGATATTAGTCCCAGCGAATTTTTTAAGATATGCTTTTTTTTCATTTAAAAATTTTTCTTTTATGTCTTTGTCTCCTTCATAAAGATTTTTTGCTATTGGAAATTTTTTAGTAATCTTATTGATATAATCTTCTAAATTAGAAATGCCTTCACCTTCAATACACTCTAGGACTTTATCAGAATAAGCGGATGTTTCAAATGGTTGCATAACAAAATATTTATAATACATGTCTTTAAAATCAGACTTAACTTTTTTAAATAATTTTCTATATAAAAGTTCAGCTGCATTTATATCTTTAAAGAAAGATTCAGGATTATTTAGAATATTTTCCTTATCAGCTGATTGATTTACAAAATTATGCATCATTTTAATTAAGGATTTAATTTGATCTTCGTTTTTATAACAATAATTTAAATATAAATTTATAAAATCCGAATTCTTATTTTTTAAAAGTTCTTCATTTAATAAATCATCAATAATCTTGTCTGTAACAATTTTTAAATCTAAATCATTTATAATTGAAATATTACTATCCAAATTTTCTAAATATGAAAATTGTTTAAAAACAAATAACGAAAAAGAGTCAAAAGTTTGAATATGAGCAGAATTTATTTTATCAACTAAACTTCTATCAATATTAGGATCTTTCATCAAATTTTTCTTAATCCTAATTTTCATATTACTTGCTGCAGAATTAGTAAAAGTAAGAACTAATATATTTTCAGGATTTATTTTTTTATTTTTAAAAAGATCGTTTACTTTTCCACTTAATACGTGAGTCTTTCCAGTACCAGCACTTGCAGAAACGACAACATTTTTTTCATAAGCGTCAATCGCTTTTTGTTGCTCAGGTGTATATTGACTATTACTCATCGTCGCTTCCCTCCTCATCACTATCATCAGAATCATTGTCTGACAAAATATAAGATGTCTCTCTTTTTGAGCATATATAACATATTGATTTATATGAACAATTTTTACATGCCGAGTTAAAAGAGCTATCTTCATTTTTTGGTAATATATCAAAATTAAAAGATTCAATAGAATTTATTAAATTAAGTACAATTTCTTTACATGTTTCTAAGATATAATCAAATTTCTTATTATCAACTCCACAAGATAAATCAATATCATCTAAGTGGTTTTTATCTGGTTTTTTTATTGGTTTAATATAAGAATTGTTTTTATCTATTTTAGTAATACCAGAAATAGATTTATAGTAATCTTCATCGTCATTAAAAATACCATTATATCTAAATGATTTTAATATATCGGCATTAACTTTATCTAACTGTTCCCCAGCTTCTAGATCTTTTTTCAAATATTCATTTTCATTTAAAATAGATTGAATGTAAGCTCCACCAAATTTATAGTTTGAAAAATATTTATCGTTATTAGAAAGTAATATATATAAAGGAAGTTGAAGTGATTCATTATCTTTTAATTTATTAATATTAAAAGAAAATCCTCCAGTCTTATAATCTATTATCGAATAATACTTTTTATTATTTTCTTGGCTAAAAATTATAGAATCAATTCTTCCCATAATTTCATGATTACTTAAAGTAGTATTTAAAGTAACTTCTTTTCCAGTTGAAAAGTTTTTATCTTGCCTTAAAAAATTAATGTGTTCTGAATGTTCTAAAATATGTTCGACTGCTTTTTTTAGCATTATTTTAATTTTAGAAATAATTATTTTTTCTCTTTCGTTTGTATAGGTAAAATTTTTTAAAGCTTTATTAAATTCATTATCAAAATCATTGCTATAAACATTTTCTAATACACTATGACATAATTTTCCAATTTCAGCAGCAAAAGAAGGTTCGAAAATATTTAATTGTAATATATTATCAATGAAAAATTTAAATGGACAAGATGCATAATTTCTGTCTCTTATACACATCTCCGAGCCCACGAGACATGGTT
>JADIMN010000072.1 GCA_017694735.1 Candidatus Alectryobacillus merdavium | reverse complement strand
GATGAACAAAAACTATGGGGAGTTGTAGCAATTACTTTTAAAAAATGTGACTTTTTTTTCAAAATGTCCGCTTTTGCACTTTCGTTTACAAAACAAAATGTCCTATTATAAAAATTAGTAAAAAAATTTGATTTACAAAACAAAATGTCCTAAAATACACTTCCAGAAAGGAGGTGTATTTTTATGGTTAAATTAGTAGATAAAGAATTATACAGCGAAACTATTAAAAAAGTTCTTTCTAAAGACCTAACTCAAAAAGAAGCTGGATTAATACTAGATATAACTGATAGACAGATTCGCAGACTTATTACTAAGTACAAAAATATGGGTGAGGATGCATTTGTTCATAAAAATATAAATAATCAAAATGCAAAAAAAATCTCAGATGATATACCAACTAAGATTATAGATGATTATTTAACTAATTATTATGATTATGGATTTACTCACTTCTATGAAGAGCAAGGGCGTAAATATGGTATTTCTTTTTCTTACATGGTTGAAAAGTTTGGAACCAATTATATTATTTCTCCCTATGCTCAACACAGAACAGTCAAATTATATAATGAAAACATGAAAAAAGCAATAAGAGATAATTCTATAACAGAATCCCAAGAAAAATTATTTGAACAAAGAAAGCAAGAAGAGTTTGAAAAACACATTAGAAAATCTTCTTTGCATTATTCATTTGGTGAAGAAGTTCAAATGGATGCAGCCTTTTGGGTTTGGTTTGGTACTGAAGAAACTGCATTGCATTTAGTTGTGGATAAGGCTACTAAGAAAGTTCTTGCCGGTTATTTCGATTATGAAGAAACTACTAATGCATATTTAGTTGTACTAATGAATATGATTATAAACTTTGGTATTCCTAAAAGAATAAAAACAGATAGAAGAAATTCATTTTCCATTAATAATGCTAAAAGTTCTAAATCAAAACTTAATATAACTCAGTTTGGTAGAATATGTGAAGATTTAGAAATTGAATTATTATGTAATAGTAATCCATTATTTAAACCCAATGCTGAAAGAGAAAATGGTACTTTTAAAAGACGTTTGAAAGCGGAATTAAGACATAATGGTATAACTACTATTGAAGAGGCTAATAAATATTTAAATGAAGTATTTATTCCTAAAATAAATGAAAGGTTCTCATACAAAATTAATCCCAAGAAAAATGTTATGAGAGAAAATAATTATACTGAAGATGAGTTAAATTTAATTATTTCTATTAGAAACGAAAGAACTATAGATAATGCTTCATCAATTAAATATTTTAATAATTACTATTTACCTGCTAATGTAGAAACTGGTGAAGTCATATCTTTTAAAAGTGGAACAAAGTGCACCGTTGTTAATTCATACGATAGTAAGTTATTTGGAATTATAGATGGTAATACTTATATGCTAGTACTGATAGAAAAACGAGAAGGAGAAAATAAAAGAGCCACAAAAAATGGATTTAAACCTAATGAAAACCATCCGTGGAGAAACTTTAAGATTAACTAAGGTTGGGGCTTTGCCCCAAACCCCAAGGTTTATCGCTTAATGACTCCAAAAAAGGAAACGTTAATAAAAGAAGCAAGTACTTCTTTAACTATGCTTCCTTTTTTGTATGTCATTACTTAATGCTCTGGTCACTCCTCAGTGTTGCCATACCCCTTAAGTAACAATTCTATTATATGTCATTATGTTTAGATTGCAATAGGACATTTTGTTTTGTAAATTGGTTTATACTTACCTATAGATACTTTATAATAGGACATTTTGTTTTATAAATACTTATGAAAAAAGCGGACATTTTGTTTTATTAATCACAATAACAAATGTAAAGATTGTATTTAGAGATAAGCTATGCTATAATTACAAAGAAAAAAGAAAGGACTGGTTTTTATGATAGAACGTCTTGAAGCTACAGAAAAGAAATATATGGACTTACAAAAAGAACTAATGAGTGAAGAAGTCTTAAAAGATATTAATAAAACAAGAGAATTATCAAAAGAAATGTCTGAACTAGAAGAAGTAGTATCAGTTTATCGTGAATATAAAAAGGTTATTGAAGCTATTCCTGAAACTAAAGAAATGTTAAAAGATGATGAATTAAAAGATATCGCTAAAGAAGAGTTAAAAGATTTAGAAGAAAAGAAAGAAAAGTTAGAACATGATTTAGAGATACTTTTAATACCAAAAGACCCTAACGATAATAAAAATGTTATTGTCGAAATAAGAGGAGCAGCTGGAGGAGATGAAGCTAATATCTTTGCAGGTGACCTTTATAGAATGTATTCTAAATATGCTGACAAAGTAGGATTTAAAACAGAGTTAATCAATGCTGAAGAAGGAACAGCAGGAGGCTTTAGTCAAGTAGAATTTATGGTTAAAGGAAGTGGTGCTTACTCTAAACTTAAATATGAAAGTGGTTCCCATAGAGTTCAAAGAATACCTGTAACAGAAAGTAATGGAAGAATCCAAACATCAACTGCAACAGTACTTGTAATGCCAGAAGCAGAAGATGTTAATATTGAGATAAATCCCCAAGATCTTAGAATAGATATCTATAGATCATCTGGTTGTGGAGGACAAGGAGTAAATACTACAGATAGTGC
>JADIMN010000071.1 GCA_017694735.1 Candidatus Alectryobacillus merdavium | reverse complement strand
AGATGTGTATAAGAGACAGGCTATAGGTATGTTTAATGCTACTGGACTTGATAGCATTAAAGCAATTATAGAAGCTGCAGAAGAATTAAATACTCCAGTAATTCTTGCTCATGCTGAAGTTCATAATATTTATAATGATATATCTTTAATAGGTCCTATAATGCTAGATGTTGCAAAAAGAGCTAAAGTAAAAGTATGTGTACATTTAGATCATGGAACATCTCTTGAAATGATTAAAAAAGCTATAGAAATTGGTTTTACTAGTATTATGATAGATGCTAGTTCTTTAGAGTTTGAAGAAAACATAAAATTGACAAAAAAGGTTGTATCAATGTGTCATCCTTTAAATATATCTGTAGAAGGTGAAATTGGAAGAATTAAATCTTTAGATGATACAAGTGATAATGAGTATTATTATACAAAAGCAAGTGAAGCTGAAATCTTTGTAAAAGAGACTGGTGTTGATGCTTTAGCAATTGCTTTTGGTACACAACATGGTTTTTATAAAGAAAAACCAGAATTAAAAATAAATGTTATAAAAGATGTTAAAAAAGTCGTTAATATCCCACTTGTAATGCATGGTGGTAGTGGATTAAGCGAAGAACAATTTAAAAAGTGTATTGATGCTGGAATAAGAAAAATCAATTATTATTCATATATGTCAAAGGCTGGATATGATGCAGCTAAAAAAGTAATTGAATCTAATAAAACTAACTATATGCATGATGTGGAATATGCTTCTTATAAAGCGATGAAAGATGATTTATTAAAAACAATTAAAATTTTTAATAACAAATAAATTTATTGCAAATTCTCACTATTTATTGCAAAAGTTCGTTATTTTACATTTATTATTAATCCTAAATATGAGATAAAATTTGTAATATAGTTTAAGAGTAATATAATTCTTATCGATCAATAAAAGGACTTATTGAATATTCTTTAATATAAGAGTATTAAGTCCTTTTTATTTAGTAATTTTTTTATTATTTTAAATGTTTATTTATTGTTTCTTTGATTTTTTTGTTTTTTCTTGTTTGTTGTAAAAAATAAAATTATTAAATGAATTATTGCTACAATACAAATTAAAAATATTAAACCTTGAGTATATAATTCAAAGTAATAAATATTAGTATCTAATAATTCTTCATTTAATCTGATTAAAGCAAATTCTAACATTTGTAATGTATATAAAGTTGATAAAACAGTTAAATGTTTTATACATATTTTATATACATCTTTTGATTTTCTTTCTTTATATATAAATTCAATAGTATTAACCAATTTTACTAGTGAAAATAATCCATAAACATATGGAATCCAATAAAAAACATAATGATATGTTTCTCTAAAATTAAAAGTTGAAATAAAAGCACTAATCATTGGAGATATTAAAAGTAATATTGAAAGTGCTGTTAATAAATATAAATATTTAATGCTTTTATTATTATTTTTATATTTTTTATTGTATTTAGATATAACAATTCTAAAAATAACCAATAGAAAATAAAATATTGTATACATTAAAAAATATGAACTATAAGAAAAAATAGTTAAAAACAAATTGAAAATTGCCACAATAATTGAAATTGTGAATGAAAAATAAAAATCCAAATTTTTATTTTCTATATATTTTTTTAATTTATTTACTTTTTCTTTTAGCATACTTTATTTTAACACCTTAATTTAATAGATTTAATATTGATTACTTTTTATTGACAACAAAATATTAAAAAATATTGCATTTCTTAATTATTTTTTGCAAAACTTAAATATTTTTTTATTTGCTTTCGAAAAAAATGTAATTTTTTTATAAAGTTGTCAATTTACTTCTTTAATAAATATTAAAATTGAATATTTAAAAAACTCAATTTTTAATATAGAATAATAATAACGTTTTAAAAACATATCACATAAAAAGGAGAATTTTAAAAATATGGAATACGGAAAGAATATTCGAAATATTGCCGTATTGGGACACCAAGGTAGCGGCAAAACAACTATGTGCGAATCCTTGTACAGTGTTGTTTATAATACTGAAAAAGGATCAATTGAAAGAAAAAACACAATTAGTGATTACTTACCAGAAGAAAAAAATAGACTTTCTTCAACAAGTAGTGCCATTATTCCACTTGAGTATAATGGTTATAAATTTAATTTAATAGATATTCCTGGTAATGATGACTTTATATTTGAAGCTCTTGGTGTTACTCAAGTTATTAAAGGAGCAGTCCTTGTTATTAGCGCTCCAAATAAAGTTCAAATAGAAACAGTAAAACATTTTAATTTATTAAGAAGAAAAGGTATTCCAACTTTAATATATGTTAATAAAATGGATAAAGAAAATATAAATTTTGAAGATTTATTAGCTGATATCCATGAAAAATTAGGTAAAGATGCTGTTCCATTTACTTATCCATTGGGTCATGAAGATAAATTTGATGGTTTTGTTAATTTAATTACTTTAAAAGCTAGAATTTATGATGGAAGTAAATGTGTAGATGGAGAAATTTACGAAGATAAAAAAGCAAAAGTATTTGAATTAAATAATATGATTAGAGAAAGAGTTGCTCTAACTGATGATGCTTTATTAGATAAATTTTTCTCTGGAGAACCATTAAGTAATGAAGAAATTTCTGCTGGACTTAGAAAAGCTGTTTTAAATGCAGAATTATATCCAGTAATAGTTGGAAGTGCTAGTAAAAATATTGGTTTACACACAATGCTTCAAATGTTTATTGATTATTTACCATCTCCAGAAGATTTAAAACCTTATGAAGGTGTTGATGATAACAATAAGGTTATTACAAGAAAAACTACTACAAGCGAACCATTTAGTGGATATGTATTTAAAACATTAGTTGATCCATATTTAGGTAGTATTTCTATTATTAAAATGTGTAGTGGTAAATTAAAATTAGGTGATGAAGTATATTGTTCAAATATAAATAGTAATGTTAAAGTATCTAGTTTATTTACATTATGTGGTAAAAAACAAATAAATGTTGAAGAAGCTTATGCTGGTGATATCGTTGCTATTGGTAAATTAGATAATTTATCAACTGGATTTACACTAAGTGATAAAAATAATCATTTATTATATAAACCAGTTAAATATCCAACAGCAGTTTGCTTTAAAGCAGTTGAGTTAAAAAATAAAAAAGATGAAGATAAGTTTACTCCTGCTTTAAATAAACTTAGAAAAGAAGATCCATGTTTAGAAGTTAGAAGAAACGAAGAAACAAAACAACTTCTTGTTGGAGGACTTAGTGAAACTCACTTACAATTTGTTTTTGAAAAATTAAAAAATAATTTCCAAATTGAATTGACAACATATGCTCCAAAGATTTGTTATAGAGAAAGTATTAGAAAGACTGCTGAAGGTCAAGGAAGATATATTAAACAATCTGGTGGAAGTGGATTTTATGGTGTTGTTTCAATGAGATTTGAACCATCTGAAGATAATAAATTTGAAGAAGAAATTTTTGGTGGTGCTGTTCCTAAAAATTATTTCCCAGCTGTTGAAAAAGGTTTCTTTGAAGCATTAAAACAAGGTTTACTTGCTGGATTTCCAGTAATTGGAGTAAAAGGTGTCCTCTTTGATGGAAAATACCATCCAGTTGATAGTAATGAATTAGCATTTAAGATGGCTGCAATTCTAGCTTTCAAAGAAGCTTATATGAAATGTAATCCAACCATATTAGAGCCAATTTTAAAAATTAAAGTTAATGTTGATAATCAATATTTAGGAGATATATTAAGTGATTTATCTTCAAGAAGAGCTAAAGTTATGGGAACCGATGAAAAAGAACACGGAATTACTGAAATTGAAGCTCTTATTCCAGAGAGTGAGACACTTGATTACATAAATAGATTAAAATCTCTTACTCAAGGCAGTGGATTCTATAATAGAGAATTCTATGATTATGAAGAAGTTCCACAATACTTAGTTGAAAAAGTAATTAAAGAGAATTCATTATTAAATAAAGAATAAAAAAACATGCAACCGCTTGGTTGCATGTTTTTAATTAATGTTAATTTTTATAATAAATGCTATCTTTTATTTTCTGTGCGTAAGTCTTATCTGTTAAAGTTTCTAAAATTAAGAAAGCAAAATCAATTGCAGCAGCTGCACTCATTCCAGTAATTAATTTATCATCCTTAATACAATATGTATCGTGGAAAATTCCGCCAAAGTCTTCATTCATACTTTTAAAACAAGTATAATTTTTATCTTTTAAGTATCCCATTTTTCCAAGTACTGTTGGCATTGCACAAATAGCAGCAATAAATTTATTATTATCGTGATAATACTTAATTACCTCTTTAACAAGAGGATCATTTTCTAATACAGCCCATTGTGGTCCACCTGGTAAAAATAATAAATCATAATCTTTATAATTTATTTTTGATAAGTCTTTTAAATCTGTTAAGTGATTTAGATATTTACCTGTTGCACTATTTTTATATAAAGTAGCAACATCAACATCTATTTTTGCTCTTCTTAAAATTGCAATTGGTCCAATTGCTTCTAAATCTTCAAAATTATCAGTTAATATACATAATACTTTTGGCATAATAATCTCCTTATTATCTTTATTAATATTTTAATACAAATAAAAAAAATAAAAAAAGTAGTTGATACTAAAATAAGGTTAGTATATACTAACACAGAAAGGAAGTTTTTTATGATTGTTTCATTAGATAAATTAAAACAAAACAGCGAGGGTAGAGTGGTTAAAATCAATGCCTCTGGAGCAATTAGAAGAAGATTCTTTGATATGGGTATTACACCGGGAGTTATTTTAGAATTTAGAAAAGTAGCTCCACTTGGAGATCCAATTCAAATTAAACTTAGAGGTTACGAGCTCTCATTAACAAAGAAAGAAGCAAAAGAAATTTTTGTTGAAGAGGTGAATTATCATGATTAAGTATGCTTTAATAGGAAATCAAAACTCTGGTAAAACAACTCTTTTTAATGCTTTAACAGGATCACATGCTCAAGTTGGAAACTGGCCTGGAGTAACAGTTGAAAAAAGAGAAGGCGTATATTCTTATAAGAGTAACCATATAAATGGTGAAGAAAATGTACAAGCAACTATTGTTGACTTACCTGGAATATATTCATTATCTCCATATTCTCCAGAAGAAATTATTTCAAGAAATTTCTTAATAGATGAACATCCAGATGTTTGTATTAACATCGTTGATGCTACAAATCTTGAAAGAAATTTATATCTTACAACTCAAGTATTAGAAATTGATGTTCCGGTTGTTGTAGCAGTAAATATGATTGATGCTGCATATAAAAAGGGAATTGAAGTAAATACCGAGAAATTGCAAGAGATTTTAGGAGTACCAGTTATTGCAATTAGCGCATTAAGAGGTACTAATTTAGATGATTTAATGATTCTTGCTTATCAAGCAAGCAAAAAGCAAAGATTAGGTAAATCTTTAATTGCAAACGATGTATCAATTAAAGAATTATATGATGAAAGTGAATCATTATTAAAAAAAGAAAATCACGAAATTGGAAGTCTTGCATATCATTCAGTTAAACTTCTTGAAGGTGATGATGAAGAAGTTAAAAATCATTATGATATCGCAATGAAAATTAAAGAAATGCGTGAGGAAATCCCTCTTGATGTCTTTGATGGAGATTTTCAAGGTAAGGTTGCTGATGCAAGATTTAGATTTATTACTTCTCACATTAATGATTTTGTAACAAGAAGAGTTGATGGAAAAGAAGTTACAACTTTTGAATATGAACTGTCTCTTATACACATCTGACGCTGCCGACGATA
>JADIMN010000008.1 GCA_017694735.1 Candidatus Alectryobacillus merdavium | reverse complement strand
CAATAAATATTTATAATTGTCAAATGATGTATATAAATTACGAGTTGTACTTTATATATATGGTATTTTATACCTAAAAAAGTGCAAGTAAAAAATATAAGAACATTACCCGTTAGCAAAATCAAAGATTTTGAACGGGTACCCAATAACCTTGTTGCTAACGCAATAAGTAAGAAAGGAGGTCAAAATGAGTAAAAAAGAAGAAATTTTACAAATGTATTTTGAAGAACACAAAAAACAAGAGATTATTGCTGAAACTATTGGAGTTTCACAAAGCTATATATCTCAAGTAGTGAAAAAAGACACGAGATATACTAAGGAAAAAGAAATAAGGCATAACAAATCAATGCAGAAAAAAGCTGAATACAATAGAGAGTATAGTAAAACTTATATTAGAAAAAAGAAAAAGAATTTAATAGAAGAATATTATGCTTTACTTGAATTGTTAAAAAGAGATAGCAAGTTTCTATCAACAAAATCTGAAATGTCAGACATTGCATTTGCTAAATGGAATAGATCAATATATCAATATGATAAAAATTCTAGCAATTTAGTTTTAAGAAAAGGAATAAATGTTACAAAAGATGTACCAAGAGTAGTAAAAAATATTGTGAGAGCAAGTAGTATAAAAAGTTCAAATGTATATTCAAGATAATCACTTTGTTAAATCAAAGTGAATTTTTTAATTTAGTAATATTTTTAGAACTTTAATAATAGTATTGAAAAGAAAGAAGGTGAGAATTTTGAAAAAGGATTTAAATATTACATTTTATAATCCTAATACAGAGGAACAAATAGTACAAGCTATGGCTGGAGTTTTGGCATATAACTTGGCAGAGAATGATGAAAAGATAAAGTTTGATTATAATTTTCAAAATTCTCACGAAATAGAATCTGAAATAGAATTATAAAAATACAGTTTTAATAAAATAGACAGAATGGATTGAATAGAAAAAATAGACAAAATGTATTGACTTTTGTTAATAAAAAAGGTTATAATGAATATAATAATAGAGATACAAAATGTATCTTGTCCAAATCAAATGTTAGCCGCAACCCTATTTGCGGGGTAAAAGTGCATAGGTGTGCAAATGTTACTCGCAACCCTACTTGCGACAAATAAATGCGTAGATGGACAAATGTTAATAAAAATCTACCTTTTCGAAGGTAGATTTTTTGTTAGAAATGAGGTAAAAATGAAAGTAGAAAACGGAAAATTTTATTTTATAAAAGATGAATTTTTTGATATATTTAAAGATTACAAATTAATGCAAAATAAAGAAAATGGAAATAAAAGACCTTGCTATTTTTGTTTTAATGATCCAGAAAATAAAGAAATAATATGGTTTGTCCCAATATCAAGTAAAGTTGATAAATATAAAGTTATATATGAAAATAAAAAGAAAACTCGAAAGAAAGTTTATAACTTTGTCTTTGGAAAAGTATTAGGAAAAGAAAAAGCATTTTTAATACAAAATATTTTTCCAACAACTGAAGAATACATAGAAAGTAAATATCAAAATAAAATGAAAGATGTTGAGATAACTGAAACTTTGAAGCAAGAGATAATAGGAACATCAATGAATGTTATAAAACTTGCCAAGAAAGGTATTAACATTCCCTTTTACGATATACTTGAAATGAAAAATATATTATTAGAAAATAAAAATACATAAGAAAACACACAAGAAAATGCACAAGTAAGTGTAGGATAATAAAGGAGAAATGAAATATGGTGGCAAAACAAAAAGAATTAAGAGAAAGGCTAGGATTACACGAATTTATAAAATTTTTACAATCATATAGTGATGGAAAAGGAGATTATACAAAGGAAAAATATGAAAACAATGAAGAATTAACAATAGAAGTTTTTGAAAAATATTTAGCTGAAAACAACTAATCAAATACAAATTAAAACTATTCTCAAAAAGAGAGTAGTTTTTTATTGCTTTTTTATAACTTATGTGCTAAAATGTAACAGAACGAATATAAAGTTACAGACACAAAACAATATATAAGAAAGTGAGAATTTAAGTTATGAAAATTGCAGCATATTGTAGAGTATCAACTGAAAAAGAAGCACAAATAGACTCTCTTGAAAAGCAAATAGAATTCTTTAATGAATTTACCCAAAAGAACGGTTATGAGTTGTACAAGCTATATGCAGATGAAGGAATTTCTGGAAAGCAAATAAAAAATAGAAAACAATTCCAACAAATGATGAAAGACGCAAAGGCAAAAAAATTTGAAAGAGTAGTTGTTAAAGATGTTAGCCGTTTTGCTAGGAATACAGTAGATTTATTACAAAGTATAAGAGAGCTAAAATCCTATGGAATACAAGTAGATTTCTTAAACAATGGCGAAGTTATGGAAGGTGGATCAGAATTTATACTAACTATTTTAGGTGCAATGGCACAACAAGAAAGTGCCAATATGTCTAAAAGGGTTAAATTCGGAAAAGACATTACAGCTAAAAAAGGTCGAGTACCTAACTTAGTATTTGGTTATGACAAAATACCAGGAGAAAAATATACTTTAAAAATAAATGAAGAAGAAGCAAAAATTGTAAAAGAAATATTTGAAAGCTATGTATATAAAGGAATGGGAACAACGAAAATTGCTTGGGAATTAAATGATAGAGGAATAAGAACAAAGAAAACAAAGTCAAAATGGGTACAAACTTCTATTGTAAGAATGCTAAAAAATCCAATATATACAGGTAGAGTAACAAATAAGAAATCAGAAATTACTGACTTTATAACAGGATCAAGAAAAGATTTACCAGAAGAAGATTGGATTGTTGCTGACAAACCAGAAATGAGAATTATATCGGATGAATTATTTAATAGAACGCAAGAAATTTTAGAACAGAGGTCAAATGAATTTAAACTAAAAAATAAAAGAGAAAAAACAGAGTATGTATTTAGTACGCTAATATATTGCAAACATTGTGGCTATTCCTTTAGAAGAATAAAAAGAAAATATACAGATGACGGACCAGAATATATAAGATGGGTATGTAGTGGGAGAAACTCAATGGGTGTAAATCATTGCCCTAACACAACTGTAATTGATGAAGAAGAACTTTTAAATGCCATTAAAGAATATCTTAAAAGTATAATTTCTAATAAAAAGAACTTTATGAAAGCAGTAGAAAAAGAGTTTGAAAAGATAACAGCATTAAGAGAAAATAATGAAAGAAGTGAAGAAAGCCTACTTAAAGAAATAGAAAAAGTAACAGTTAAAAAACAAAAATATATGGAAATGTTCCAAAACGAAGTAATCAATATGCAGGAACTAAAACAATATACAAATCCATTAAATGAAGATATATCAAGATTAGAAAGAGAATTAAAGTTAATTACTTCTGAAATAAAAGAGAAAGATGTATTAGAAAAAGAACTAACAAAAACAATAAAAACAGTAGATGACATTTTAAACAATGAAACAATTACAAATGCAATGCTTAAAACAATAATAGATGTCATTGAAGTAGATAGCGAAGGAAATGTAGAAGTAAGATTAAAATTATTAAATGAAATTGGAAGTCAACCTACAGTAATTACGAATTTTGATGATATAAGAAAAGCGACTTCGTCCGATGTGCAAGTTGCTTCGCAACTGCACGAATCAAGGAAGCTTAACCTTGTTACTACAGAAAAATCTGACGATTTTTCTTCCGTAATAAATTCTACCGTTACGAAAAGTAACAACGGTACACAAAGATGTATCAGAAAGATTGAAAAAAATAAATCCAAGTTTAGCACATGAGGTACGAAAAGTGTTAGATGAAAATAAAGCAGAAAGACATATAAGAGGAGGGATGGCAACAAAATTAAAGTATAGTCATTTACATGAGCATAAAGCATAAAATGAATAACTACAAAGAAAATAACAAATAAAAAAGTAGTAGAAAATTTGATATAATCCATAATTTACTGAAATTTTGACTTTTATTAGATTTGACAAAGATTACTAAATATGCTAAAATAAAAAACATATTTAAGAGTTTACATAGAGCAATATAGCTTGAGCTGTAAAGGGTAGTATAAAATATAGATAA
>JADIMN010000070.1 GCA_017694735.1 Candidatus Alectryobacillus merdavium | reverse complement strand
AGACGGCATACGCGATAAGAACCATGTCTCGTGGGCTCGGAGATGTGTATAAGAGACAGGCTCAAAACGGAGCAAATGCCACAGAAGAAAAGAAAGCTGCTTAATTAAGGATTTAAAATGACAAAAGTTAAAACACCAAAAGAATTTAGTAATAAAAGTCAAAAAGTTAAAACCTTTACTGGCAAAGAACTTACTTGGCTTATAATCGGTATTTTAATTAGTTTAAATGCTTTGGTTTTTTTAGTGCTCGGCTTAATTAGCGACTATGCTGATTTAGGATATAATATTTTTGCGAGTGCTAATAATAGCATGAAAAGTACTTTGGGTGGAATTGATTTTAAATGGTTCGGAGTCATCACATTTATTCTTGGGACTTTTATTTACGCTTTAGCTCTTTCTTCATCAAGTAGAAATGAAGATCGTGAAAAAGAAAAAGAGGCTAGACGTGAACAAAGACTTAAGGCTATGGAAGAGGCTAAGAATCAAGGGGTTGTTGTTGATTTTACTGGCACAACAAGTGCAAGTGAAACAAAATAAAAAATAAGTTACCGAGACCGATAGCTGTATACGTCAAAAAATTACACATATAAAAAAGAAAAAAAGATAATCAGTTTAGTTATAGTTTAGTACTATAATTTCTGACTATCTTTTTTGGTATTCCGCCATTTTTCGCCAGCGAGATTTCAACTCGCCTTAATTTTTTCTTTAATATTTTTAGAATATGGCAATAAATTATCAATTGACTCTTTATTTATGTTCTCAAATATATAAGTTAAATATTTTTCAACATTAATATTATTTATTATTGCAGTTTGAATAATGGAAAATAATTTTGTTGTTATGGCTGCACCGGCATATGATCCTGATGTTTGAAATACCTTCCTTTGAACAACAAAAGGCTTTACGGCTCTTTCTGCTGTATTATTTGTCATTTCTATATGGCCATTCTCAAAAAAGGTAAATAAATCATCCCAACAATCTTTTGTATAATTAATTGCGTCAAAAAGCTTTGATGTAGGATGTGGATTAGAATTAAATACCAAATCGTATATTTTATCTTTAATCTTTGGCATATCTTTCTGCCTATTCATAGCTATTTCTTTAGGCGTTAATTTTTCTTTTCTAAATTTCTTTTCTAATTCAAATAATTTAGATATTTCATCGAGCACTTGATATGCTAGAGATTCTTTTTTCTTTGATGCTGGTAAGTTCTTAACAATATCTGCGTATCTGCGTCTAACATGCGCCCAACATTTTTGTAATTTTATTTTATCGTTTTCTTTCTTTAATTTATTATATCCATCAAAATTATCACAAATCACACAGCCATCATAATTTTTAAGCCAAGTAGTCGTTTTATCTATACTTCTGGATTCATGAAAATCATATATTCTAATTTGATTTTTATCATAATAACTTGATGTATATACATAAACATAACTCTTTTTTCTAACTTTGTCGCATTCAGGTTTCTTACTTACAACTAACGTTGTTTCATCTGAATGGATCACTTTAGAATTATTATTTAATAAATCATTTTTCATTTTATCAAATATTGAACTCAGTGTTTCACTTGCTTTAGCTGTATAATTTGCTAAATTTTGTTTATTTATTTCAAAGCCTACTGAGTTAGTTATATGCCTAGCTAGGTGCTCGAAAGGAATACCTAACTCATATTTATGATACAGAATATAAGTTGATAAAGAAGGAGTAAGAATTCCTCCAAATGTTTCGCTTGAAAGTGGGTAAAATATTTTATTATTTTCCTTATTACAATTAGGACATTTATAGCTATTTTTAATCAATTTTATTACTTTTATTTTAGATGGTATAACCTCAACAACATATCTTACTTTAGATGATGCTTTAACCAAAGAGGATCCACATGTTGGACACACTTTCTCATCAGGCTCAAGTATTCTAGTTTCAGTTACATATTTTTCATAATCAAATTTATTTTTGTTATATTTCTTTCCTTTATTAGTTTTATTGCTCTTTTTTTCTTTAATTATTTCTTCAGCTTCATTAATTACGATATCATTAAGCTTTTCACCTTTAGGAATAAATGTTCTGGTTCTTTCGATTTTTTCTTTTTCTTGATAATTAGCTAAAGCTAAAAGAGCTTCGTTTAACTTTTTGTTTGTTTCATAAAGTTCAACTTCTAATTTACCATTTTTGTCTTTAAGATCTTTGAGTTCATTCTTAAGTTGCCCAATAATTTTTAACAATTCAGCTTCATTTCCCATATCTGAATTTTATCATATTAAGCAAAATTAGTCTATATTACTTTGTAATATAGACTAAAAAACTAAAAATATTCATATTCATTACATCTATTTTTTTCTGACTCTATCATTTCAAGCCCTTTACACAGTCCTATAAGCTGATTTTTGGTTATTTTTATATTATTTAAAACTTTAGGCCGTTTGAAATTTCCATCGTGTAATCTATTTTGTAAAAGCCAACATCCATAATCATCTTCATAGTAAAGTCTTATCTGTTTCTTATCTTTTGAACAAAATATAAATACTGAATGCCTTATCTCCATTTTTGAAAAGTTCATCGCTACCATCAGCTGTATTTTCGGCATGCCCATCCTCATATCTACATTCTCCGAATACAAATAAATATTTTTATTTTCATTGAATTTGATCATCTAATATCCTCCCAAGTAGTATCTCCGCTTGTTCTAAAGAAGTAGTTAATTTTATATTTTTATATTCAATAACTACTATTGAATGATCAAATCTTGAAAAATGAGTGCTTTTTTTGAACTTCTCAATTTCTCCAAGCATATTTACTCTATATGAACCATTATCTATTAATTCACATTCTTTATCGCTTACTGTTGCTACATTAATAAATTTTCCATTAATGTTATTATAAGCACTTACCCAGTCCTTAAATGTGGTTCTATTAAGACCGTTTTGCCTTGCATATTCAGATACACTTAAACCTGAGATTTTATATTTTCTACAATGCTCATATCTTTCTTGATCAGTAAATCTTTTATGTGTTTCATTTGGTTTGGCCATAAAATAAAAATCCTCCTAAGTTTTTACACCTAAGAGGATATCTTTTTACTGACTTTTTGTAAGAGTGTTAAATTTTGACGTATACAAAGAAATCACAAAGACAATTGATGTTGTAACAACAGATGTTACAGATAAACATCCAGAAGTTTTAGACAACATGAAAGCTTATATGGGTGGTTATGTTGAAGTAAAACAAGTTGCTACAAGTGAAGTTAATGTTAGTGAAACAAAAGCATATAACTTAGTAGTCGATTGCAAAGGCAATGATTTCACTATCAGAATTGATCCAAGCGTTTGTGGTGACGCAGAATTTGCAAAAATTAATGAAAAGTTAAGTGATCTTCCAGAAGGATATGTAATTGATGCAAAAGGTATTATGAATGCTTATGGTTATGGAAAACCAAATCCTCAACTTTATATTATTAATGCTGATGATTTAGTTGTTCCTGAA
>JADIMN010000069.1 GCA_017694735.1 Candidatus Alectryobacillus merdavium | reverse complement strand
CCATATCGTAAGAGTCGTAAGATAGGTTTACGATAATCTTAAGGTATATAGCAGAGGGGGGCTTAGATTATCAATAGAGTTTTTTTACCTTTTTAGTATAACATAATATCCCCTTACTAGCATAGGGGGCTTAGATTATCAATAGAGTTTTTTTACCTTTTTTTCATCTTGCAGCACGTTATTCACAACCTTCAAACCCCTTATATTTAAAGGGGCGTAATGTATCAATATATTTTTTCCACCCTTTTAGTATAATCGCTTGAAATAGTTAATTTAATTTGTAAATTTTTATTTTATTAATATTGACGAATTTCGCAATTCCATTTATAATAATACTGTGTTTAAAGAAATCTGAAATAAATATTTTACTTTATTCGTGTGTGAGGTGCATTGCAATGTTAACCGTGTTTTCAACAGCAAAGTTTAACCATTCTTTCAAAAAACTGGAACGCCAAACACAGTTGCGCGTTAATCAGTGGATTGAAAAAAAACTTATGATTTCAGAAAATCCACGCCAATTTGGGAAAAATTTATGTGGCAATTTAGCAGGCTTATGGCGTTACCGGTTGGGAGATTTGCGGATTATATGTAAAATCGACGATACTTCAGCGTCCATACTAATGCTTTCAATAGGACATAGAGATGCAATCTATGCATAATTTTAGGGGGGTGAATAGAATGTTAAAAAAAATCCTACTTTTAGCAGCAAAAACCGGTTCTAAAACTAGCACCAAAGCCGCTACTAACCTTTTTATTTCAGGAGCAGTTACCGGCTTAATTGTTTCTGAAAAAAGACAATCGATGCGTCAGCGCAAAAGGAGGTAAATTTTTATGATTTGGTTTATTGCAGGGTTTGCTGTTACCATGGCAATAGAAGTTATGTTAGATAACGACTGATTGCCTACTTTTTAAAAGTCATCTGACTGTCTATCTTATATAAAAAACAGTCAGATGACTCCAAATAATTGATTAATAGTTGATAGTACACTCACCACTTGATATACTTGATAATATAATACAAAATGGAGGTAAAAATCATGCCATTACCTATTTTAATTATTAGTGCAATTGCCGCTGCTCTCGCTCCAATTCCTACTTCAAATTCAGAAATAAGAAAATCCCTCATTTCACTATTTGAAAAGGAAAATAATGTTCTTAATTCAAATTTTACAAACGAAGTTCTTTCTACCCTTCCAAAAAATTTTAAATCAGTTTCAGTAACACAAGCTGCTGAAATATTAGATGTAGCGGCAGAATCTATAAGAAGAAAATTACGTTCTCGTTCTGAAAGAGAAGGCATTCCAGTAGGACCACCTAAAGGAGTAGCTAATAAGATTGGTTATAAAATCGATATAGAAGAACTTCTATCTTTAAGTAAACTTTTTTCTAAAGAAACAAACTTAGCTTACTATTTAGTAAAAGAATATCCAGATTCATATATAGACATTGCTATTAAGTACAATAATGAATATATTAATTCAATGGAAAAATTAAAAACTTATCAAAAATCTATTCAAGATGAAAGTTTATCTAATTCTTTAAACTCGTCAAATTCTGATGCAAAAAAAGAATTTTTAAATCTAAGATTAAAGTCTAACGAATTAGATATAGAAAACATCAATCAAAAAATTAATGCTGCTTCAGATTCAAATGAAAAAATCGAACTTTTAAAAAAGATATTAGAATTAAAAGAAAAAAATTTAAATATCCAAAAAGAGCTAAATCTTCTATCTAACAACAAATAATAAAAGCCATGTAGTTTTACTACATGGCTTTTATTATTTGTTGTCACCACATTCTTTATCGTTATTTATTTTTATGCTATAATCACTACGTTACCGCCCCTATACCGGTACGGAAAGGGGGTATCTCGTTGTCTTCCCCAATCATATCATTCCTTGTTGCCGTCGCGGCTGGTGTAGCCTGTCACTACATCATCAAATGGTTAGACGGTGACGAATAGTCGGTAACTAACCTGCGGATTTATGCCCTTCCGTGCCAAAATTGGGAATAGAAAACCCCCGGAGCTGGAACCTCCGGGGGTTTTCGTTTAGAGTCATCTCATGTGTCTCCACATATCATTCCTTTGTCAAGCACATTGTACCACGGTTATTATATGACGTCAAATAAAAGATTAAAGCCCGGCAGTACCAGCTGCCGGGCTTTTCTTTGCCTCCACCAGTAGTTTTTTTGTGATTTCACTGGGGACTTCATTCTTCTTCACGTTCTCATTTTATAACGGGTTCCGAAAAAGGTAAATACACTTAGTTAATAGCTAGAAGAAAAATTAAGCGAAAAATAACTTTCTCCAGTTTTATCATAAATTAAATTGTTTATCTTAAAAATATCAAATTGGTTATGTCTTAGACACCATCCAACAATTTTATCAATAATCATTTTGTCAGAAAGGCTATAACCAACTATTTCTAATAACTCAATAGCTTCTTGCTCAGAAAGTTCTAATGCCAAGCATATACATAAAACAGTGCTTTTGCTTGGTGAATATCCAGTTTTTCCCATACTGCGAATTTTAGAAAAAATACTACGATTTAATTTTGCTTTTTTATACATATCTACTTCATCTATATTTTTCTTTTCGCAGTATTCCATAATTTTTTGGTAAAAATATCCTCTTTCATCTCTTGTTCCGTTAATCCAATCATCATAATCATCTTCATTATTTTTAACACCATTATCAGCAGCACATATCAAAGTATCAAATTCATATTTTTCATTATCATTTTCGTTATCTGTTGTGGCCTTTTTGGATGCATCTTTTTTTCCAGAATGACCCGAGTTTGTAAAAATTTTTCCTAAAATTCCTTTTTTCCCAAATTTCAAAGTTACGGCAGCGCCTAAAACACCTACAGGACCTAATAATCCCCCTGCTGTTGCCATTGCAACGCCAGCAGCAATGGCATTTTTTTCAAAAGAAAAATTTTCCATTTCCGATTCAAAATGCTTTGATAAATATTCTATATCTTTTTTCAAATTCAACACCACCATCAAATAATTTGTCGCTTTTATTATTATTATATACTTTCAAATGTTTCTTTCAAAGTTACCTATGCTATTCAAAAAAATAATAT
>JADIMN010000068.1 GCA_017694735.1 Candidatus Alectryobacillus merdavium | reverse complement strand
AAAGAATACAGTTGTTTTTAAAGCTGTAAATGAAACACGCAAAATTTTAAATGAGCTTATCAGAAAATATGGTTCACCTGAATATATTAATATTGAGGTTGCCGATGATTTAGGGCGCAGTTTTAAAGAACGTGCTAAAATTATCAAACGCATTAATGATAACAAAAAAGAAAAAGATAAAATTGCAAATAAGTTAATTGAACTCGGCCTTCGTAAAGAAGGGGAAGTAAAGCCTTTCGATATTGAAAGATACCGTTTATGGGAAGAACAGGAAGGCAAAGATTTATATACGGGCGAGGTCATTCCTGTAGAGAAAATATTAAGCGGTATTTATGACGTTGACCATATAGTGCCTTTTTCTCTTATTTTAGATGATACCTTACAAAATAAAGCGCTGGTTAATTTAGGCGTAAACAGGCAGCAAAAAGGGCAGCAGGTGCCTTTGGGTTATTTAAGCAGTGCGGACAAAGAGGATTATTTAAAACGGATTAATACTTTATTTAAGAAAAAGAAGATAAGCATTAAAAAATATAAATATTTAACCTTATCTAATTTATATGGCAACAGAGATTTGCTTTCAGAATGGAAATCCAGAAACATTAACGATACAAGGTATATTACAAGGTTTTTGGTAAATTATTTATCTGCTAATTTATTGTTCAACAGCGACAAAGCTAAAAATGTTTTTGGTGTAAAAGGCATAATAACTTCAAGAATGAGAAGGTTATGGTTTAATAAAAAAACATGGGGCGATGAGCAGAAAAACAGAGATAATAATTTACACCATGCGGCAGACGCTATAGTAATTGCCAACTTAACACCTGCATATCTTGAGATTGCCAGTGATAAAATTAAGCTTAACAGAATCTATAAAGATTACCATAAACGCATAAGTGATGAATATTTAACTTATTTAGGTAAAGCCGTTAATAAAATGGTTAAATATTACGGCTTTAATAAAGAATACACCGAAAAACTTTTGGCAACACCATACAGCCGTGTGCCTGCCATGATAAGAAATATAGCAGATGAAGTTGATATACGTTTGTGGGACAATAGCCTTGAATTTTATAAAGATGTAAGTGAAGAACAGTTTTATAAAAATGTAAAGGCTTTTTATAAAGATGATGCAGTTTTTGCAGACAGCATAAAACCTGTTCTTGTTTCATACAAGCAAAATAAAAAATATCAGGGGAAATTTACAAAAGATAATCCGCTGAAGAAAAACGAAACAGATGGTGCTTATATTAAAAAAGTTGACAGCTTTGGAAATGCTAATGTTTTAGATACAAAAGAATATTATTGCGCAGAACTGTATAAAAATAATAAAAATCAAACTATTTTACGAGGTATAAGATATGTTGATTTAAAAAAGAAAAATAAAAAAATGTATCTTATAACTCCTTATCCGGAAGACTATCAGGAACATATTATGTATTTATTTGCCAATGATTATATTAAGATTTTTGATAATATAGGGAATATAAAATTTAGTGGTTATTATAGAGGGATTAAAAATTCTAAAGCAAATAGAATTTATTGTAAAAATAATAATTGCAATCTCATGGAAGATAAAACTATTGGCAAAAAAGATGTTGTAAAAAAATATTACGTTGATATACTTGGTAAAATTGGCGGTGAAATTAAATGTTCCGTACCGTTTTTATCACAAAAGGACAATATTTAACTGTTAAAGATGAGTGGCTGCTTATTAATTACGGAGATACGGTTAAAAAAGTTCCTTTAAGTGATATTAAAAATCTTTTCATAGATAATGTATATATTAATATATCGGCATATGCCTTGCAAAAACTCGCAAAGTATGGCATTAATGCCATACTTTGCGATGATACACATTTGCCGTGTTCTAACCTTTTGCCAATAAATACGCATTATAAGCCTTATGGTGTATTAAAAAAGCAAATTGCTTTAACGGATGCATTTAAAAATTTACTGTGGCAGCGTATTGTTAAGGCAAAAATTATAAATCAGGGTACAGCGTTAAAAATGAGTGGTGCAGGCACAAAGGTTTGCGAGCGTATGCAGCAATTAGCACAAGAAGTATTAAGCGGTGATACAGGTAACCGTGAGGGCATTGCTGCCAAAATGTTTTTTAGAAATTTTTATGGTTGTGATTTTATTAGGTTTGAAAACGACATAATCAATATAGCGCTTAATTATGGTTATGCGGTTATCCGTTCATCTGTGGCGCGCTCGCTGTGTGCTTATGGTTATAATTGTGCTTTGGGAATACATCATATTAGTGAAACCAATCCATTTAATCTTGCGGATGATTTAATGGAACCTTTACGTCCGTTAGCGGATATATGGGTTTGGCAAAATAATGAGGATTTAGTTGATACTTTGACAAAAAATAATAAAATAGGGCTTGCCAATATTATAAACGGAGATATAGCATGCGGTAATAAAATAATGAAAGTACATAATGCGGTTGATAAATATATAGCAAGTTTAACGACAGCTATTGATAATGCTGATGTTAATAAACTGATAATACCA
>JADIMN010000007.1 GCA_017694735.1 Candidatus Alectryobacillus merdavium | reverse complement strand
TTTTAATATTTCTTTTAAATTAATTAACATATTTAATCCTCTTTAAAAGTTAATCTTTTATATAAATTATCTAATTTTATTATTTCTTCATATGATTTAGCACTTGAAATGGAGTCATAAGAAGTTAAGTTATTTGCTGCTGTAGATGAAGCAATTTTAAGTATTTTATAATTATCAAAATTATTTGCTATTCCATATAAACATCCAGCAGCAAAAGCATCACCCGCTCCAACACTACCTTTAATAAAATCTTTTGGCAATATTAATGAACCAAGTATATAAAATTTATTATTTTCTAAAATAATACCAATTTCTGGAGAATGAATTATAATTTTTTTAATATTTGGAAATTCTTTATTAATTAAAATCATTATTTGTTTTATATTTTCAACTATTAAATTATTATCTATATCTCTTACATTTATTTTACTTAATAAAGAAGCTTCAACTTCATTAATAATTAAGTAATCTATATATTTTAAACTTGGTTTAACAACTCTAATAAATCTAGGTGAATCTTCACTTACTAAATCAATGCTAATCTTGCAACCATAACTTTTTAAAATAGATAATAATTGAGCCATATTAGTACCATTGTCTTTGTTTTCTAAATCAAACCAATCTAATAGCATTAAATATCCAATATGTACTAGACATGGATTATTTTTAAAATAATCTAAATTAATATCATTAATGCAAAAAGTTTTATTAGTTCCTTTAAAATGAAAAAATGTTCTATTTCCATTACTAGAAGTCATTACATCTGTAAAACCAGTTTGAATATTATCTTTATCAATAATAATATTAGATATATCAAGTTGATATTTTTTTAAAGTATTTAAAATAAATTCTCCTTCAAAATCATTACCAACTTTTGAAAAAGCAACAACATTAATATTATGTTTATCTAATGTTTTTAAATTTATTCCAGCATTGCATAAACATCCTCCAACTGAAGAAGAAATGTAATTAATATTAACAAGCATTCCCTCTTTTGGATAAGAGTTTATAGTTTTAATATTATCCACTATTGCATTTCCAATTATTGCTATATTATCCATATTAACTACCTTCTAGTTAATATATTATCAAAATTATATAAAACTAATAAGTCTATTAATCATAGTTTGATTAAAATATAATTTTTTGTAGACATTTAAAAAGCAGATTCTTTAAATCTAGTTAAAAAATTTCATTTTATTAACTTTTATAAAATTTTAGCTAACTTTTGTATAAGTAGTTCCATTTACATTGAAGTAGTAAATTCCATCTTCATTTTTTGAAATAGTAAATAAAGAATAAGTAGGTTTATTTTCTATATATGAGCAAGATATCCAAAAAGTATAAATATTATTTGTATAATCAAATTTATAAGGTTTAATTAAATAATAAACAGTCCTTTCATAATCTTCTCCATGCTCTACAAATCCGACAAATCCATTGCTTTTTATAATTGCTTCTTTATTATTCTCGCTTATATAATTCCCAACAAAATCAAAATCTTTATATAAATTACTTGTATAATTAGATGCAAAAGACTCTTCATCTAAAGTTAATTCTCCATTAGCCCCGTCAAATCTTTTCATATCGATTCTTACATATTTTTTACCTAATTTTTCAAAACTTACTTCAAAAATTAATTGATCATTATTTATATCATAATCATATAAAAACATTGGACCAACGTCATATAAGATTGAATCTTTATAATAAATCATATAATAAGTAAATCGATAATTTATATTATCTCTATTAGCATCATTTGCGGTGCCAATTATAACATAGTTGTTAAAATCTTTATAATACAAAGAATCTAAATCACTTACATAATTATAAGATAAATCAGCTACAAATCTTTTATCTTGATATATATTTTCATTATTATAATTTTCAACATTTTTTATATAACAAATTGTGTAGTTATAAACAAAATAATCTTTTAATTTATCTCCCTTATTAATAGTAAAACAAATTCCTCCAGCTCTTCTATCAACTAAATGAATCACAACTTCTTTATTTGGATCAACTTTTTCATAAACAATGCTTGCTCCTTCATTTGCGAATGATGTATCAACTAAAGTTTTTGTTTTAATATTATATTCTAAAGTTTGATAACGATTTTCTAAAGTTATTCTTATAACATCATCGCTTTTGAAGTATGCGTTATATTTATCGCCTTTATCATAATAATTAGTTATAAATTCTCCATCTTTAATTCTAATCCATACTTCTTTTGAACCTAATATCTTATATGCTCCATTTAAATACTCACTATATATTTCTTCTTGAACAAATGGCTTTATATATAAAACACTATCATTATCAAAAGTTGTTTCCTCTTGTAATTTATATAAATAATCACTATCTAAATAAATATCACCAAAAACTTTTGTCAAATATAAGTAAGTATCTTTATTTAACTTTCCATCAATAGCAACAAATCTATCACTAGGAACATCTTCTCCTTCCCCTATTAAAGTTATAATATAGTCATTTTCATCTTTATAATATAAACTAAAATCAGGCTCTCCTTGCATCATTCCTTTTACATAAAATGTTTTAGTAAATGGATCAAAATACATTTCTTGATTATGTTTGTTATCTTTAACCGTAATTTTTCCATCAATTAAACTAGTTTTTAATTCTCCTTCTATTATAAGTTCACTATATATTGGTTTTGCAATATTGTTTTCATCAATTTCCAAAGCGATTGTTGTGGGAGAATAAGAATTAAAATACATTGAATTATCAATATAATATAAACCTTTTAAGATAATATCTCTAAACTCAACAACTTCAACTTCATACTCTAAATTAAAAGTATCATCTGTAAGTAAACTAACATATATTTCATATTTTCCTAAAGTTTTGGTATTAAGTTTTGAATAATCTAAATTAATTTCACTGTCCTTAACTTCTTTAGTCTTTCCATTAGATAATATTTTTTCTAATTTAACATCTTTTGTTGAAATTTCTTCATTTAAATAATAAGTTTTTCGATAATCAAGTAAACTAATATCTTCTATATATACATCTTCTACTTCTACTTGATATGATGTTTTAATATTTTCATCGTTTTTTAAAAAAATATCAATTGTATAAACACCTGCTTTTGAAGAATTAAAATTAGAACTATCAATAACTATTTCTTTATCTTTTGCAATAGAAGTTGAGCCATCCGAATATAATATTTCTATTTCTATCCCGTCACTTACAAAATTTGTATCTTTTTCGTATTCTAAAACTAAATCTTCTACATTAGTAATTCTTAAAGATTCAATTTTACTAGATAGAGCAAAATATAAAGTAGGAGTAATAATTAAAACCGCTAAACATAAAATCGAAAAGCTTAATAGAAAGCCAAAGAAAAAACTTTTTTTACTAATTTTGTTATTTTTATTATCATCTTTCATAGAAACAATAGCTTTAATATCCTTTTTTAGTTCATCAAAGGTAATATTATTTTCACTTTTTGAAATAGTTTCAAATAATTTTTTTTCACTTCTTTTCATATTTAAACTCCTTCCTTAATTTTTTGTTATATTTTTTTATTGCTCTGTAATATATTGATTTAACAGTATTTTCTTTTAAATTTAATTTGTTTGATATTTCTTTAAAGGTCATATCTTTTAAAACATATAAGATAAAAATTTGAAATTCATTTTCTTTGGATATCTTTTTAATATAATTCATCTCTTCTCTAAAGTTTTCATTGCTATTTTCAAAATTATATGATTCTAAATCAATATCATTAGAATCTATTAAGTCAATCTTAGATCTTAATTTTAATAAATTTATGCATTTATTTTTTACAATTTTTGTTAAATATGATTTTATAGAATCATTGATATTATCAAAATTGTTAAAAAAACTAATAAAGCTGTCTTGTACAATATCCTTAATATCTTCTAAATTGTTTAAGTAAGAAGAGGCAATAAATGTAAGAAGTCCTTTATATTCTTTAAATATTTTTTCAAAACACCTTTCATTTTTATTATATTTGATATTTCTATTTTTTATCATTTCACTCATATCATTATTATAGACAAAATTATCATTAATAAAGTTTCAAAATTTTTAATTATTTAAAAAAAATTTTATATAGATAAGCATAAAATGTAATTCTTTTACACTTTTTAATAAATTCAAAGAAATATACTTAAATGTTGCACTATTATTACGGATACATTATAATATAAATGTAAAAAAATTACGGAGGTAATTATGCTTACTTATTTCAGTGTAATTGGATTTAAAAACTTTAAAGAAAAAATAGTTTTTGATCTAAAAAATATTAGTCGCTATACATTTAATGAAAAACAAATTAAAAACAATACCATCAATAAAGGAATAATCTATGGAAAAAATGGTGAAGGGAAATCAAACCTTGGAGAAGCAATTTTTGACATCGAATTAAACTTGATGCTTACAGTTTCAGTTCCAGACTTAAATATATACAAGCCTACCTTAAAAGGAATTTATAAAAATATGGAATACGACAAAGATGTCGAATTCGAATACCATTTTGAGTTTGATAATGATGAAATTGTTTATCAATATTCAAAGAAAGAATCAATGTATGTTAATAAAGAAAAACTATATATTAATAAAAAACTTCTCTTATCAAATAACGAAGGAGATGTAACTTGTTATATTAAAGAAGCTGAAAATGTTAATTTTGCCAATAAAAATATTAAATCTTCAGCATTGTTTTTCTTATTTAATTTTATCAAATTTGATGAAAATAACATATTAAATAAATTGTTTTCATTTTTAAAAGGTATGTTATGGTTTAGATGTTTAAACCAAGGAAATGAAGCGATGGGTGCTCAAACTCGTTACGATTATATCGAGGATACAATTGTAAGGAAAAATAAATTAACAGAATACCAATTGTTTTTAAATTCATTTGGTTTAAATTATCAATTACAATCAAGACAAATAACTAATCCTTTCTTCCCACAACAAAAAATATATACTATTGAAGCAAAAATTGGAAAAAACACAGCTCCTTTAAATATGCTTTTATCTACTGGTAGTATTGCTTTAGAACTATATTTTTATTGGAGTATTACATTTTCAACAGTTACTTTCTTATTTATTGACGAATTTGATGCTTTTTATCACTATGAAATAAGCGAATCAATTATTAAACTTTTAAATGAACAAATAAATTTTCAATCGTTTGTTACAACACATAATACTTCATTGATGAGCACTAAATTGATGAGACCAGATAATTTATTTTTAATTTCAAATAATAAAATCAAGCCTCTATGTGACTGCACTACTTCTGAATTAAGAAATGGCCATAATTTAGAAAAAATTTATAAAGAAGGAGGATTTGATGAATAATAAATACATTTTAGTACTAGTTGAAGGAGAAAAAACAGAAATAAATTTTTTCAATAATATTTCAAATGTATTTTTTAAACAAAATCATAATATAGAAATCATCCCATTTAAATGTAACATATATAAATTATATAAACACATTGAATCATATAATTTTAATATAGACTTAATAGATGCTTTATTAACAACAAAAAATATCTCTAATGAAGAAAAAAACATTCTCATTAATAAAAGGTTTTTTTATAAATACCTTGTATTTGATTTTGACATACAACATAAATTCTTAGATAATGACATAAAATATAAATCACTTTTAAAAATGAAAGAATATTTTTCAAACGAATCAGAAAATGGTTTATTATTTTTAAATTATCCTATGTTTGAATCTATTAAAGTAGAATTAAGTAATCCTCCTTTAAAATATTTTTATAGTAATAAAAACGAGTATAAAAAACATATAAATGAAAAAATCAATATTAACATAAACAATCTTGTATATGACGAAATTTTAAATTTAATTAGAAAATCAATTATAATAGGAAACTATATTGTTAAAAGGCAATTTCATATTCCTAAATATGAAGACTTACAAGATATTATTTTTAATAATAAAATCTTAATTCATCAAATTAGCTGTTTTAAAAATTATAAATGTGTGTATCAATTAAATACATCTATTCTATTTTTAATATCATATTTTGGAGAAAAATTGTTTAATAAAATAAAAAGTTAATTATTATTGTTGTTATTGTTAATTAAATCAGAAATATTAGGATATTCATTAAACCAACTATTTGAATCTTTATTTAAAGCTATAATATTATAATTATTAAATCCTAGAACATTGCTACTAGCTCTAAGCATAGCAACCTTCATTGTTTCATATTTTGCTCTTGGATCAGTCATAAAATGATCACTAAAATATGCTTTTAAATCAAGCGAATAAGTAAATGGATCTACACTTAATTTTGATGTTAATATATCATCATATTTATCTTCAAAATAAATATCTGAAATATTATATCCTCCACCTTGAATATAGACTGGAATATTCAAGTAAGTATCATCTTTTAAAATTAATGAAGAATAATTATCTAATAATAATTTTTTAATTGGAAGATAATCATCTTCGCTAATACTTACATCAACTCCCCAATCATCTCCACTGACTCCACCATGTGATAAAATTAAATTTTCAATATCTTGGCTAATTAATGATTGGAAAGTTAAATTAGATGAAGTTTTCCAATCATAAAACTTTGTATTTCCCTCTACATTTACTAGAGTTGGATAACCTGTTAATGCCATATTATTTGGAGCAGCTCCATCCATATAACCGGATAATAATAAATTAAATAAACTAGTTGTATTATTTTCTAAAAAGCTACCTTGTGGTAGAGAGTCTAAAGAAATACTTGCAATACCACTATTATAAAAATATGTATCATTAATAGTTGTACTACCAGCATATACTTTATTTGAATTTTCATCATAAAAACCAGTAGTATTTGTTAGTGCATTAATAATATCATCCTTAAATGTAATATATTCTTCTTTTGTATAACCTCCGCTAGGCATCTTAAAGAATTCATTTGCTTGAGTATTATAAATAGCACTAAAAGTTAACATACTATCTGCTTTATAAGATTTTAAATCACTTTCAGATACTTTATTAGGATCCATTTTACTTAAATAAGATGATTTACTAACTTGATAAAGAACTCCATCTTTTCCGTGATACAAAGCATCTTCATCATAATTAACATGGTTATACTCATTAGAACCACTTCTAAATAAAAATTCCATTGCATTAGATAATAAACAATTATCAATTAATAAATTTTGTGAAGAATATGATCTAATAATATTTCTACCGTTTTCTATAATGCTATTTTTAATAGTAACATTATCAGCATAGATATCTAATACTGTTCCAACATACTCTAAATTTGATAAATTATTTCCAAAATCGCAAGCCTTAAAATGAACATCATTGATAATTGAATTATCATTATCAACATAAAATGAAACATTATCTTGTCCAAATAAAGTATAAATTGGAATTTCTGTTGAGTATGAATAATTTGGACTTCCTAAACTAACAAAAGGAAGAGGTCCTCTAAATATATCATCTGGTTTTAAATATGGAATAACATATGTTTCTCCATCAACACTAATTTCTTGTCTACCACTTGGATATGTTAATTCATGAGTATTAATTGTAAAACCATTTCCATAAAAATCACCTTTAATATGGACGCCTGCTAAAATTTGAGTCGATGTTTTGCTTTCTCCTTCATGCATTCCTTGATCGATTTCATTATTCCACTTATCTAAAAAGTCATGATTATATGTTGTTTCAAATCTATAAATATCTGAATCAAGGAAATATACTTCATCATTATCATCTAATCTACCAAATAATTTTGTATTATTGTTTTTATAAGAAATTACTTTACCATCGCTATCTAAATTATAAGTATTTTCTTTTGACTCTAAATTACATCTTAATACACAATTATATTTTTTATCATCTTTATTTGTTGCATCAATTAAATCATCATAATCATAAATATTAACACCTTCTACAACACTAAAATTAAGTGAGTATTCTTTACTAGAATATGGTAAAGACATATTTATATAAGCATTGCCCTCAAATAAAAATGAAAGAGTTAAGTTTTGTCTATTAAAAATTACATTATCACTAGTATGAATATTTAAACTATCTAAACCAGCATTAGATCCAACAATTTCTACGCTTAGTTTTAGACTTGCATCTGATTTTCTTTGATCATATGCAGATATAGAATCATATAAACCAACATAATTTTTACTATCTATTCTGCTACTTGAAAAAGGAATATCAGTATTTAATATAATTGCTCCATTACTTCCAACTACAATAGCATTAAATGAAGCAGACTTATTTCCTTTTTCATTGCTACATGTAATTAATGTTTCACCTTCTTCGTGTAATATTAAATAAGCTCCATCATCTCTAATATCAATACTTGCAATATCATCATTAGAAGAGCTAAAAACAAGGTCATTCCCTTCACTTAATGGATAATTTGGATCTTTATTTACATTTACTTTTAACTTTACTTCTTCTTCACTTAATAAAAACGCTTGATTAGCACTATACTCATCAAAAGAAATGCTTATAATATCAACTTCAACTCCTCTTATAACAAAACTAGAAGTAACAAAAGCTAAAATTGATATAAAAAATGGAATTATTAATAATAAAATCAAAGCTTTCTTCTTCATATTTTAAAACCCTCAAAATTTATAAAAAGTTTTGTCACTCTTGATTTAAACTTAAATAAAACAAAGACCAGAATTAATAAATTTAATAAAACCATTGCACAATAAAACATATGTACTTGATAATAAGTATCAACAGTTAGTGTCATTACAAAGCCAATTGATGATGTTATAATTGGAAAAACAAAACTTAATAAAATGCTGGTAAAATTAGAATTTTTATAATATCTAAGTTCGTTTAGTAAACTTAATAAATTTAGCGTAATAATTAATCCAATTCCAACAAAGATTAAATAAAAATACATCCATATATCAATTTGTAAAAATGAAACAAGTAAAGTAATTCCTAAAAAGTAAGAAATAAACGTAATAACACTAGGAACAATAATTTTAATAATTATTTGTTTAAAATAAGATACAGGTATATTTTTCATTATTATTAATGTATCTTTTTCTTTTTTAAGAGATATAGAACTAGATGAATTAATAATAGTCAAAAATAATAGTATTAATAATGTATCTACTGCAATATATAAAGATGGAAATAAAGTTGAAATATAAGTTAAATTACCTGTATCAAATATTAAATTAATAGCGCTAACAACACTAAATACAAAAAATGGTTGCATTACAATCAAAGAAATAAAAGAAAATACTCCTTCATTATTATTTAATGCTAAAAGTACTTCTTTTTTAATTAAACTTCTATATGTAGTAGTTATTTTAAAAGAAATATTGTTAACTTTTTTTGAAGTTGGATTAAAGATTCTATTTTTATAATAAAAGTTTAAATATCTATTTAAAAGTAAATAACTAATTACACCAAATCCAACAATTAATAAAACTATAATTAAAATATCTAAATTTGGATTACTTAATAAAGAAAAATTAATAATTATTGTAGTTGGATACAAATATTTACCTATAGAGTTTAAAAACTCAATACTATCAATAGTAAAAATACTACCTATATCATTATTTCTAATTAAATTAACAAACAATTGCAAAATATAAGTATATACTAAAGATACTAATATCATTAAGCAAAAAACTATGCAAAAACTAATTATTTTATATTTTTTTAAATACCACATCGCTTCATTACAAGGAATACTAATAATAGATCCAATAAATAAAATTAAAAGAGTAAAAAATAATGTTCCAAAAAATGCTAATACATAAAAAAGATTATCTTGTTGAGACTTATATCCATATGTCAGTGCAAATACATAAAAAGATGAAAAACTAAATACAAGTAATCTTAAAAATATAACACTGCTTTTCGCAAATATAATATCATGATTAGATACTGGAGCAAGTCCAAGAATAAATCTATCTTTTTGATTTTTATATAAACTTTTTTGAAAAAATAATGTTGAAGTAACAATTCCAATAATAAAGATTGCAAATTCAATAAATATAAACAAAGTAGTATTAAAATTTTTATAAACATCTACTTTTTCAAAAATTGCACTATAAAAATAAACTTCTAATAAAATAAATAAAGAAAGCAATATAATAGAAGAT
>JADIMN010000067.1 GCA_017694735.1 Candidatus Alectryobacillus merdavium | reverse complement strand
CCACAAAAGTGGTCAACTACTTGACCACACCTAAAAACCAGCAAACCATTGATATATAAATAAAAACTTGCATTTTTGATTTTTTTATTTCTATATCTAATTTATAATACCTACCCTAAAATTTATTAACTACTTATTTTGTATTTTTAATTAAGGGCTTTGCCCTCTTGCTACGCAATTCACCCAGAGTTTTTTTCTCCAGGAATTGATATTTATTTGACAAATATAGAAACATTTGCTATAATTAAGTTACTCGAGGAGCTCATAAGAGATGTATATGTACGGAGATATGGATGGCAGTCTGTATCTTCTTTTTTTTATAAAAAAACAAGGTAGTTGGCAGACTACCTTGTTTTTGACTATTTCTAGTCTTTTTTGTCATGGTCGTTATCTTGGTTATTACTCAAAAGTAATAATACGATCAAACGCCATATTAGCTCATAAGATGTCATTATATGTACCTCCTTTCCTCAAGGAGTCACCGAATAATCGGTGCGAGTGTATTATATAATAAACGACAAGAAATTACAATATATCTTATTTTTTTCTTTGTTCTTTCTTCCACTTTCTAAATTGCCAAAAATTCATATTGCCTACTATCTCCATTTCTTTTTGTTGCTCAAAAAGTTGCTTGTCTTTTTCTGCTCCTTCTTTTATTAAACTTCCGTTTCTTTCAAGTAATTGTTTTTCAATATTGTGCCACTCATCCTTTAATTCTGCTATTTGTTTTGTATATTGTGATTCTAAAATCGCTACTGCATTTTGAAGTTTTTGATTCTCTTCCTTTAATGATATATTTTCATTTACAAGAGCTAATTCATTTTTTGAATTTCTTAAACCTTTTTCATTGATATATTTAGATATAATATCAAAAGCTTTTTGATTAAAACATTTTGCTTGAATACCATTTTTTAATATCTTTGTAGTGCAGTATTCTGGAGTATCAATTTCTAAATCCTTAATCATTTTATAAAAACTACCTTCTTTTACTCCTAATTTTACAAAATCTTTTTTTTGATATATAAATTCTTCGTTTAGTTTATCCATAATTTGCCTAGCTCCTTTATTAGCTTATATTTTATAAGATATAAATATCTTATAAAAATATTATATCATATATTGACATTTAAATCAAGATATGATATAAAATAGGTGTTGGTGAGGAGGAGTCCAAATCCAGTCGATAGGAATTGGAGCATAGAAATATGCTCTTTTTTTCATATCAATTCCTGGAGAAAAAAACTCTGGGTGAATTGCGTAGCAAGAGGGCAAAGCCCTTGTAAAACCAAATGGAATTGCTAATTTCATATTAGCAATATAATGCGGTAGTCTAGGGTAGAAAATACATATAAGTATTTTCGTAGGGGTGAGATAACCCCTGCAATACCTATTTTACAAAATAGGTATTGTGTAGCATAGTTATTTTTATAAATATGCTACTTAGGGTTTGGGGTATCCCCAACGAAAAATCCATAGTGCATTTGCGTTAGCAAATGTTCTATTGGTGATTTTTCGCTACTTTACAAAAGTAGCAAAGTATGCTATACTGATTTTAGGGTAGTTTCTAAAAAGGAAGTGAGAAAAATGAGTGGGTATTTAAGCAGTAGAAAATTAGGAAATGTAAAAGGTAGAATAAGATATATGACAGACGAAAAGAAACAAGAGAACATATTAGATTATCACAATACTACAGATAGTGAGTTCTGGAGTATGTTAGCAAAAGAAAGTAGAGAAAGACATAAAGAAACAAAAGCTGGAGGAAAGTGTTGTGAAGCAAGAGAATTGATAATAGGAATACCATTAAATTCAGATATATCAGCTAAAGATATTTGTGATACTTTTAAAATAAGGTATGGTGTAGAGTGTGCTTGTGCAATACATTACAATGAAAAAGTAAAAGAGAATGTAAAAGTAAAAAATAAACATTGCCATTTAGTATTTAGTGAAAGAGAAAAATTAAGTGATCCAAAAATAATAGAAGAAAAAAGAGCACTGAGAACATATTATTATGATAGCACAGGTCATAAGTGTAAAAAGTCAGAAGCAGTAAAGATAGTTGAAAAAGGTACAGTATTACAGAAAGGTACTACGAGATATTTTTCTGATAAAAATGAATATTTTAAATCTCAAAAGTTTGTGTACGAATGTAAGGATATGATTTTAAGAGAACTATTAAAGATTGATTGGTCTTTAAGAGCAGAAAAACAAAATAAGGAATTATCAGAAAAGCATATAGGAAGAAATAATCCTAAAGAGGAATATATAAGGCAAAACAATAAATTGAAACAAGAACTTAAAAATATTTGTAATGCTAATGATTTTATAATGAATAAAGAGAAAGGAACTTCTTTAAAAGATTTTAAGAAAGGTTACAATGTAAATAATTTTTCAGCTATGAATTATGAAGAAAATAGATATAAAGTTAATTATTTTATTAAAGAAGTACAGTCTATATATAAGGACAGGGTAAGAAATGAAGTTAAGGAGTATAATTATATCAATGAAGATGTTAATACTTTAAACATAGATATTGATTATGATAGGAATTTAAATTCAATGAAAGAAAGAATAATATCTTATTATGAACCAGAAACAAAGACTAGAAGTAGTTCTAGAATAATTGAGATATTAAAAGAAAAATTAACAAAAATGTTAGAGAGAATTGTTAAATTAGTCCATATACAAGATTCTATTTATATCAAAGATAAGAATAAAATAGATGTTTATCAAGATAGAGTAGATAATAGTCTACGTATTGAGTCTAGCGATTATGAAAAAGAACAAAAAGAGATAGATGACATACAACCAGAATTATGATATAATACTTGTGTTAGTTATTATTGATTAGCACAAATAGTAATTTGTAGGGAGGAACAATGTCTTTAATAAGTGTAAATAATTTGACTTTTGGATATGATGGAAGTTTTAATAATATATTTGAAAATGTTTCATTTAATATAGATACAGATTGGAAATTAGGACTAATAGGTAGAAATGGTAAAGGAAAAACTACATTTTTAAAGCTATTACAGGGAAAATATGAATATAGAGGAACAATATCAAAAAGTGTAGATGTTGATTATTTTCCTTTTGAAGTAACTAATAAAAATAGAATGTCAATAGAGATAGTAAATGAAATTGCTCCAAATGTTGAGGATTGGGAAATTATAAAAGAATTGAATTTATTAAATAGTAATACAGAAATTCTTTATAGAAATTTTAATTTATTAAGTGGTGGAGAACAAATAAAAATACTTTTAATTAGCTTATTTTTAAAAGGAAATAATTTCTTGCTTATAGATGAGCCTACAAACCATTTGGACATAGAAACAAGAAATAATTTAGTTGATTATTTGGAAAAGAAAAAAGGTTTTATATTAGTATCTCACGATAGAATTTTTTTAGATAAAGTTGTAAATCATATTATTTCTATAAATAACACTAATATTGAAATACAGCAGGGTAATTTTTCATCTTGGAAAGAAAATAAAGAAAGACAAGATAATTTTGAAATAATACAAAATGAAAAATTACAAAAAGATATAAATAAACTTGAAATTGCTTCAAAAAATACTGCAAAATGGTCTAATGAGGTTGAAAAGTCAAAATATAAAACAAGCAATTCAGAATCAAAGATAGACAGAGGTTACCTAGGACATAAGTCTGCTAAAATGATGAAAAAGTCAAAAGTTATGGAAGGGCGAATTGAAAAGGCAATAGATGAAAAAACTAATTTATTAAAAAATATAGATAGAAATGATAGTTTAAAAATAATTCCAATAGAAAGTAGAAAAAGTCCATTGATTTTAGTAAATAACTTACAAATAAAATACAATGAAAAAATAATATTCTCTCCAGTTTCATTTGAAGTAGAAAATGGAGATAGAATTGCAATAGTTGGAAAAAATGGAATAGGAAAATCAAGTATATTAAAATTGATTTTAGGTCAAGAGATACAATATAACGGAGAATTAAAAATAGCAAATGACTTAAAAATATCTTATGTATCACAGAATACAGACTATTTAAAAGGAAACTTAAAAAACTTTTCACAAGATAATAAAATAGATGAAAGTATTTTTAAAGCAATGTTATCTAAAATGGGATTTTCAAAATTAGATTTTGATACTAAAATTGAAGAAATGAGCGAAGGACAGAAAAAGAAAATTTTAATTGCAAAAAGTATATCAGAACAAGCTAATATTTATATATGGGACGAGCCATTGAATTATATAGATATACTAACAAGAGAACAAATAGAGGACTCAATCTTAAAATATAATCCAACACTAATCTTTGTTGAACACGATACAACTTTTGTAGAGAAAGTAGCGACAAAGATTATAACAATAGAAAAATAAGTGTGCGAGAAATTACAATTTGTGCGAATAAGTAAAAGAACAGGTTAATATCTGCTCTTTTATATATCTATTTCGCTTCAAAATGCCCTTAAAACGATTTTTGTATTTAAAACGAGTAATTTATCGTTAAAAATAAAAAAATGCCAAATATTATTGACAAAAATTTTTAGTAATTATATAATTAGCTCAACATTGAAAAGAGAATAAAAAAATAATGCCTTGCTGTTCGAGAGCAAGACATATTCTGTAAGACTTAATGTGTATTAAGCTTTCAAAATAAGTCTTACCATAAGATAATTATAAGATATTATCATAGGATATGTCAAGGGGTAAATTGAAATTTCGTATTAAAATTATCAATACTACCATAGCTTTTAGCAAGATGGTAGTATTTTTTGTTTTCACTAATGAATTTAACCTACAAAGGAGTAATACGAAATGAATGAAGAAATTAAACGAACTTACGAGAGTCTTCCAGAAGAAGAAAAAGAACAATTACAAAAATATCAAAAGAAAGGAATAACAAAAGTAACTCAGTCAGTAGATCAAGAAACTGGAGAAATATTATCTACTGAAACAACTTATAGTTCTGAAAAGAAAAGAGTTAAAGGTACTTTTGGAATATCAAGTCCTGAAGAAATAATAAGACTTGCAAGACAAAATAAAATAAGGGCTATAAATACGATGTTGCCATACTTTATTGATAATATGAATTGGAATAACGAATTATCTTTCGACAACACATTTATTGAAAGCTATGGAGAACAAAATAAAACTAGATTTTATGCAGATAGAAGATATTTATTAAAGAATCAATACATATTTGAGAAACCTAATAAAAAGAATATTTATACTTTAAATGTAAATTTACTATTTAGAGGAACAATGCAAAAAGCTGCAGAACTTTATGAAGAACAATTTGGAGAAGATTTAAGTCAAGATAGTAAACTGGAATTAGCAAAAATAAAGAAGAAAATAACAAAATTAAGTAAAGAAGAT
>JADIMN010000066.1 GCA_017694735.1 Candidatus Alectryobacillus merdavium | reverse complement strand
GTTGGTATTAGACTACTTATAAGAGCACCAATTTTGGTAATTGGAGCAATGATATGTAGTTTTATTATCGATTATATTGTTGGCTTTGTTTTTCTTGGATTAACTTTATTAATTTCTATAATTTTGTTTTTTGTAATTCGTTATACTTCAAAAAAGTATACATTAATTCAAAAGAACTTAGACTTTTTAAGCGATAAAGTTAGTGATAATTTAAAAGGAAATAGAGTAATAAGAGCTTTTAATCAAGAAGATAAAGAAATTAATATATTTAAAGATGAAACAAGAAAATATAAGAAAAAAGCTGTTCATGTTGAAATATTTAATTCTTTAATTAATCCATTATCTTTTGCAATTATTAATGTTGGTATAGTATTGATATTATATTTTACTGCTGGAAATTTTGGATTTTTGAGTTTAGATAGTGGAGAAATAATTGCTTTAATAAATTATTTAAATCAAATATTAACCGCTTTATTAGTTGTTTCTAATTTAGTTATTATCTTTAATAAAGCTTATGCTTCTAAAAAAAGAATTGATGAATTTTTAAATTGTACAAATCAAATTGTTAATGGAAATAATTCGTGTATTGATATTGATAAGCATTGTTTGGAATTAAACGAAGTATCTTTTTCTTTTAATGGAGAAGAGAAGAGAGTTTTAAAAAATGTTTCTTTTAAATTAGATTTAAATTCTAGTTTAGGAATTATTGGTGGTACTGGTAGTGGTAAATCTACTTTATTAAATTTAATTAATAGGATATATGATAATAGTTCTGGTGAAATTTTATATTTTGGTAAGAGTTTAAAATCATATGATATTAACTTTTTAAAAAATTCAATTTCATATGCTGGACAAAAAACAACTCTTTATAAAGGTAGCATTAAATCTAATTTACTAATTGGTAAACCAGACGCAAGTGATGAAGAAATAATTCAAGCTCTTAAAGATGCTGATGCGTATTCTTTTGTTAAAAAATATGAAGATGGCATTAATCATGAGGTTTTAGAAAATGGAAGTAATTTTTCTGGAGGCCAAAAACAAAGACTGTCTCTTGCGAGAGCTCTTATAAAACCTTGCAAGTTATTAGTATTAGATGATTGTTTTAGTGCATTAGATTTTATTACAGAAAATAAAATCAAAAACAATATATATAATTTACAAAAAAATCGAGGTTTTGCCCTAATTATTGTATCTCAAAGAATATCTAGTATTAGAGATATGAATAATATTATTTTGCTTGATAAAGGTAGAGTTGTTGATAGTGGAAATAATGATGAATTATTAAATAAATCTGAATTATATAATCAAATTAATGATATACAAGGAGGAAATATTTAATGAAAAATAAATTATTTTTTAAATATTTAAAACCTTATGCATTATTGATTTGCTTTTTGTTTTTATTAATTATTGTTTCTACAGTTGCTCAACTCTTTATTCCTATTATTTCTGGAAATGCAATAGACTACATTACAGATCAAAACTATAATAAGGCTCTATTTTGTGTCTTGTTAATTTTGACTTTTATTTTAATTTCAATGATTTTTCAATATTTCTTTGAACTATTAACAAGTAATTTTGTTCAAAGTTTTTCAAAAAAATTAAGAGATGATTTATTTCATAAATATAATAAAATTGAAGTTTATTATTTAGATTTAAAAGATAAAGGAGATTTATTATTAAGAGAAATTAGTGATGTAGAAAATATAACTAATGGATTTATAAGTGGTTTTAAACAAGCAATACAAGGTGTTGTATCAATTATTATGATTGTTGTATATATGTTTGTTTTAAATTGGTTATTAGCATTATTGATAATTTTATTAACTCCATTAAGTGTCTTTTTTAGTGTGTTTATTGCAAAAAAATGTGGTAAGTATTTTACAATTCAAGCAAAATATACCGCAGAACTCTCATCTTTTTCTCTAGAATCTTTAAATAATATAAAGACAACGAATTCTTTTAATTATCAAGATAATAGAATAAAAAGATTTATAGATATTGATAATAATTTATATAAATGCGGTCAAAAAGCACAATTTTATAGTACTTGGATCAATCCAACAACAAGACTTGTTAATTCAATTACATATGCTTTGGTTTTATTACTTGGTTGTTTTATTATTTTACAACCAGATTCATTTTCTATAATTTCTATATCCTTAACAGTAGGTGGTTTACAAACTTTATTATTATATGCAAATTCATATGCAAAACCATTTAATGATATTAGTAGTACTGTTACAGAACTTGAAAATGCAAATGCTTCATTAAATAGAATTTTTGAAATATTAAGTATTAAAGATATAGAAGAAAATGATGGAAAGTTAGTTGAGGATATAAAAGAAGTCAATTTTAATGATGTCGTATTTTCATATGATGGTAGTAAGAAAATATTAGATGGTATTTCTTTTGATATAAAACAATCTCAAAAAATTGCAATAGTTGGAAAAACTGGGTGTGGTAAAACAACTTTGATAAATTTATTTATGAGATTTTATGATATTAATAGTGGAAGTATTTTACTTAACTCTAAAAATTATAAAGAAATTCAAAGAAAAGAATTAAGAAAAAATATTGGAATGGTTTTACAAGATACATGGATTTTTCATGGAACTGTTTTAGAAAATATTACTTTTGGAAATGATTGTAATGATATGAATAGAATTGTTGAAGCATGTAAAAAATTAGAAGCTTATAATTTTATATCTAATTTAAAAGATGGATTTAATACTCAAATTAGTGATAATTCAATTTTAAGTGCAGGTGAAATGCAGTTATTATGTATTTTAAGAATTTATTTAAAAAATCCATCTTTTATCATATTGGATGAAGCTACATCAAATATTGACGCTTTAACAGAATTAAAAATTAATAATGCATTTGATCGAATATTAAAAAATAAAACAAGTATTGTAATTGCGCATAGACTTCAAACAATAAAACAAAGTGATTTAATTTTAGTTCTTGATAAGGGAAAAATAATTGAAATGGGAAATCACAAACAATTGCTTGATAAAAAAGGTTACTATTACGAGTTATATAATACTCAATATAAATAAAATAACAGCTCGCCGAGCTGTTATTTTAATAATTAATATAAAACTTTTTCAAAATCATTTGGTCCGTGTTTACACCAAGGACATACAAAATCTTTTGGAAGATTTTCTCCTTTATATAAATATCCACAGACTTTACATCTCCAACCAATATTTGTCCCTTTTGATTTATTAACTGGTTTAATGTTGCTTTGATAATATGAATAGGTTAATGTTTTGCTATTATTTAAAGCTTTTGTTTTTATTAATTTAAAGTAAATTACAACATGATCTTCTAATTCTACATGGTTAATAACTTCACCAACAAAGTAAGAATTAGAATATTTTGAAGAAATATATGGTAAATTACTTTCTTTATCAATTTCAAAATCATTAAATCCTTCAAATTTATTAATTCCTTCAGCTCCGCTTTGGAATCCAAATCTCTTAATTAAATCCATTGGTGTATCTTGATTTAAGACACTTACAATAATTTTTTTAGATTTTAAAATTAATTTAGTAGTGTAATTTGTTCTATTTAAAGAAACACTATAAATATTTGGATCAGATATTTGAGTGAATGTGTTTATAATACAACCGTTTACTCTTGAATTATCTTCTTTAGCAGAAGTGCATAAATATAAACCATAAGGAATATTAAATGCTGTGTTAATACTATTTAAATCAACCTCTTTAAAATCTTCTTTAATAAATGAAACTAAATCGTCAAATTGAGATAAATTATCCTTTGATAGAGTTGATAATATAGTAATTTTCTTATCATATAATTTACAATTAGCAAAAGAATTTAAAATATCTTTAACGCTATTATAAGCACTTGGAGCCCATGAACCATTTTCAATAAAAGCAACTTTTCTATTTTGATAATTATGTGCTTTTAAAGATAACATAAACTCTTCAATCTTTGGAAATACACCTGCATTATATGAGGAAGATAAGACAATTAAGTAAGAATATTTAAATGCATCACTTAATAAGAATGAATTATCTACTATACTGCTATCTCTTACAAATATATTTTTAACTCCAGCATTTGAAAGGGTTTTCGCAAGGACATTTGCTGCTTTTGCAGTGTTTCCATAAATTGAACCATAGACAATTAAGACGCCTTTTTCTTCTGGTTCATATGATGACCAAGTGTCATATTTTCTAATAATATATTGAATATCATTTGGTTTTCTAAAAAGAACACCATGTAAAGGAAGAATTAAATCAAATGGAACTCCTTCAACTTTTTTAAATAATGATTGAACTGGATTTCCATACTTTGAAACAATATTCATATAATATCTTCTTGCTTCATCAAGAAATTCTTTTTCAAAATCATATTCATCAAAATATATTTTTCCATTTAATGCACCGTATGAACCAAATGCGTCAGCTGAGAATAAAGTTTTAGTATTTATTTCGTAAGCAAGCATAACTTCAGGCCAGTGAACCATTGGTGCAAAAACAAATTGCAGTGTATTGTTTCCTAATTCTAATTTATCACCATCTTTAACAATTAATAATTTTAATTTAGAAGTATCGATGTCTCTAAAAAAGTTATTAATCATTTTTAATATTTGAGCATTTATAACAAGAGTTGTTTCTGGATGTCTTAATATAACTTCTTTTAAACAAAACGCATGGTCTGGTTCCATATGTTGAACAACAACATAATCTAGACTTTTTCCATTTAAGACAAAGTCTAAATTTTCTAAGAATTCATCAGAAACAGCGTGATCAGATGTATCTAATAAACAAGTTTTCTTATCTAAATATACATAAGAGTTATATGCCATTCCATAAGTAAGCTTTTGTAGTGATTCAAAAAGTTGAATTTTTCTATCGCTAGCTCCAATATAATATAAGTCTTCTTTAATTTTATATATATTTTCCATAATTATAACCTCACAAAAATATTATAAATAATATTTCGTATTTTTTTCATAAATAAGTAAATAATTTTTTTGAAAAAATATGTAAGCGCTTTCAAATTTTTGTTGCTAAATTTTTTAGATGTATTATAATAAAGATATATAAAATTTTGCACCTCCTTTCTGATAGACGATAAACTAATGCCCTCAATGTTTATCGTCTTTTTTTATGATAATAATTTTTAATTACTATATAATATTAAAGTATGAAAAATTTATTACTTATTTCTTTAGGTTGCGTTAAAAATGCTGTTGATAGTGAGACCGTCTTATCTTTTTTTAATAGAAATGATTTTAAGATTGTTTTAGATCCAGAAAAAGCAGATGTAATTGTAATTAATACATGTGGTTTTATAAATGATGCAAAAAAAGAAAGTTTAGATACAATTTTTAAATATTTAAGATATCATAAAAAATTAATTGTTATTGGATGTTTAGTTGAAAGATACTATGAAGATTTAAAAAAAGAAATTCCTGAAGTAGATTTATTTATTAGAATTAAAGATTATAAAAATATGTCCAATTTAGTTAAAGGATTATTTAATGATGAAATAAAGGAAGAATATAATCCTTATTATAGAGTATTATCAACTCCAAAATATTCTGCATATTTAAAAATTTCTGATGGATGTTCAAATCATTGTGCATATTGTGCAATACCTTTAATAAGAGGAGAATTTCATAGCATTGAAAAAGAAATACTATTAAAAGAAGCTAAAAGACTTGGAGAGAGTGGAGTTAAAGAGCTTATTATAATATCTCAAGATACAACAAAGTATGGTAGTGATATTTATAAGGACTATGATATTGCTTCTTTATTAGATGATATTTTAAAGTTAAAATTATTTAAATTTATTAGATTACTATATTTATATTCTTATGAAGTAAGTGATAGATTAATTACTTTAATTAAGGAAAATAGTGAGGTTTTGCTACCATATTTTGATATTCCAATTCAACACTCAACTAATAAAATGCTTAAATTGATGAATAGAAAAGATAAGCAAAAAGATATAATAAATTTAGTTAAAAAAGTTAGAAGAAATTTTAAAAACGCTATATTAAGAACAACAATTATTACTGGATTTCCTGGAGAAAATAAAAGAGATTTTATTTCTCTTAAAAAATTTCTTTTTAAATATAAATTTGATCATTTAGGAGTATTTTCTTATTCAAGAGAAGAAGATACGCCAAGTTTTAATATGCCTCATCAAGTTAGAGAAAAAACAAAAGAGTTAAGAAAAAGTGAAATTATGAAGCAACAAAGTTTAATTTCATATGATTTAAATAAAAAACATGTCGGAGAGGTAATGAAAGGTATTATTACATATAAGTTAAAAGAAAATGAGTATACTGTAAGAACTTATTTTAATGCTCCAGATGACATAGATGGCAATATTTATATTAGAAGTAATACACCTTTAAAAGAAGGAGATATAGTTAAAATTAAAATTAATTCTTCCTCTTTTTATGATTTAAGTGGAGAATTGCTGGAGAAAATTGAAAATTAATAAATTTAATAGCAATAAAATATTAAATAAGATATAATATTAAAGCGCCTTGTTAGTTAATCGGTATAACGGGTCCATGGTAAGGATCAATGGCTAGTTCGACTCTGGCACGAGGCACCATTTTAGAGGAAATTCCTCTTTTTTTATTTGTTAAGATAACTATATAATTTAAATATGAATAAATTAAAAATTAATATGTATGCAGGTGGCTTAAAAGTAGAAGGGCAAGGTGTTGGTGCCAATTTTTTTGAACAAGTTAATTTAGTAAAAAAGATTGATTCATTAGATATAAGCATTAATTCAAAAAAACCAAAAAGATTTGATATAAATCATTTTCACACAGTTAATCCAAGCTTTTACTTTAAGTTTAAAAAGAAAAAAATTAATGTATGTTATGTTCATTTTATACCAGATGAAAATGATGGTAGTTTAAAAATGCCTAAATGGATGTTTAAAATTTATAAATGGTATGTTTTTAAATTTTATAGAAAAGCTGACGAATGTATAGTTGTAAATCCATATTATATTAATGATTTAGTAAATAAAGTTGGAATTAATAGAGAAAAAATTACTTATATTCCAAATTATGTAAGTAATGAAAAGTTTTATAAATATGATGATGCTAAGATTTCTTCTTTAAAAGATCAATATAATATAAGTAAGGATAA
>JADIMN010000065.1 GCA_017694735.1 Candidatus Alectryobacillus merdavium | reverse complement strand
GTTATTGAGAAATACATTATATATTGATCGTTTGGAATAATACTATCTGCAACTTCTGGATTTGGTTTATTTATAAATTCAATGTTATATGATACTTGATAAGAAATATCACCTAAAACTTGATCAACATATATTGTTACAGGTCCTTCGTTTATATTGGTAAATTTTGTTTGGCCTGCTGAAAGATTGACTTTGTTACCAGAATTATCAAGATAGTATGGTGTATAATACAAAAGTTTAATATTAAATGGCATTTTTTCATTATTTAAAGTTAAAGTATATCCAATATATAATCCAGTTGGTGCATAAACATCATCATTATAATAAGTAAGTTTATCTGGAAGAGAGATTATTTCTAAATTAATATAAGGAATGATATTATTTAAAAACATAATTACAAAGAAATTAATTGTTGTAAATTGTGGATCCCAATCTAGATAATCTCCATTTGTATGACCAACTTCACCAATAATAAATGGATAAAATCCAAGAGATTCAATTCTATTTGTTGTTTCATTAAAAATACCAGTTTTGTAATCTTCGGATTCAAATAATGAAATGTCTAAATCTTGAAAATATAGGGTTTCTGCAGAGATTATTTCAACATCAACATGATACTGGTATAAGTCTTGAGGATTAGAATCAACAATAGGTGTAGCAGTATATGTAAGTTTTTGAACTTCTATTCCTTCAAAAGAGACAATATCACTTACTTCATAATTTATTTTATTAGGAAGTTTACTTATTTTTAATAATGAAGTATAAGTTGTAAGTGGTTCACTTACAACAATACTAATAGTTCCATCAGCAATTTGAGATTCATTATTAATTGCTTTAACAGTAAGTGTATTTGTTCCAGTTTGAAATGAATCATCGATATAAACTGGGGTATTATTACTTAATGTAGAATCATAAATAACATTATTTTCGTATAAAACTTGATAATCGCCTTGATAATCTTGAAAAGAAAATAAATCTTCTGCCGATAAATTTGCAATATCATCAAGTGATAAATTTTCATTACCAGTAAACAATTTTAAATTTGATAGTTCTAAATAATCTTTATATTCGTTATTTTCAGTATTAATTTTAATATAAGTTGATTTAGCTAAAGGAGCACAGTAAAGTTGTGAAGGTGCAGCGACATCTTCATTTGCTTTTTCAACTTTTAATTCATCATTAATTTTTATAACATCATTTTTAATTGGACTGACATTTAATCCGAGAAATATTAATGATGTTAATAATAAAGAAGTTATTTTTTTCATACATTTAAATATTATCATTTTAAACTACTAAGATAAATATTTATATGATAAAATAAAATAACTATGGATATAAAATCTTTATTCAAAATTAATCTAAATAACTTAACAAAAATAAACCGATGGTTGATGATGTTTGCAACATTAGTTACTTTCTCTTTTTATGTAACTTTTTTTATTTTTGGTGTTATTAATTTACAAAACAGTAGTTCGTTTGGTAGCACTGGTACATTTTTTGATAGAGAATATATAATGGATAGTTTAACAAGCGTCATTATTGATCTAATTATCGTAATAATTGTTGGTTCGATGTATTTTTTAAAAAGAACAAAATCTAATCCTTATTCATGTATTTTAACTTGTATTTTGGCTTGTTATATTTTAGTTTCTGCTATCTCATATTCTTCATATAATTCATTGATGTATTTATTTGAGATATTTGATATGAATACTTCATATTATTTAACTATAAGTTTATTATCATTCTCTGTTTTATTAGTTGTTTTAAATTTTATAAATGTAGTTTTCATGTTTATGTTAGGTGTTTCAAATACCTTAGTATTTGATTTTACTACTGATAGTGAAATAAAACGAATTACAACATCTTATAAATATAGCATTATGGATTTTGATAAATTAATTTATTTTATACCATTTACTTTACTTGTCATAGCAGGATTAAATTTAGTAATTGGTGGTTTTAGAAATTATAATTCAAGTGGAGTAATTGATGGAAGTTATGCTTTATCATTTTATTTATGTATAATTGTTGGATTTGTCTTTATGATTGTTCCAATTGCAATACAATTTTTCAATTTTAGAAGACAATATAATGAAAGTTTAAAAAAATTGATTAATTTATTATTAGGAATTGTATTATCAATATTTAGCGTTACATTTTGTTTTGTAATCGGCTTTGGAACATTAGATTTGCCTATTCCATACTTTATTATATTAAGTATTTTTTCACTTATTTATTTTTTAATTGCTTTGCAATCTTATTTCTTTTCAAATGCAAAAACAAAGAAAAAAGATTTTTTCGAGAATAATAATGATTAAGGAGATTTAATTATGGCGATACTTTATAGAGTTCTTGAGTATATTAATTACTTTTTTATTGCTTTTGTTAGTATTTCTTTATTTATCCAACTAATATTTATTGCATTAGTTTGGGTTAAAAAAAGACATTTTCCAAAAGCAAAAAAACTTCACAGATTTGCAATTATTATTCCTGCATGTAATGAAGAAGAAGTTATTGGAACTACTGTTGAAAGATTATTAACTCAACAAAGTTATCCAAGAGAATATTTTGATATTTTTGTATGTGCGGATAATTGTAAGGATAAAACTGCAGAAGTTGCAAGAAAAGCTGGAGCATATGTTTTAGAAAGATTTGATGATAACCCAGAACATAAAAGAGCATCTTTTCCAATTAAATATATAATTGATTATTTATTGCAAAATTACAAAGATAAGTATGATGCAATTATTAAACTTGATGCTGATAACTTAGTTAATAAAGAATATATTGAAAAAATGAATGATTGCTTTGATACTGGTGTTGAGGTTGCAAGAAGTTATGAAGCAAGCACAAATTTAGAGAAAAATGTTTGGACTCAAGCAAGTGGTATTTATTATATTAGAGATTCTAGAATTGCATGCCATGTTAGAGAAAAACTTCATTTAGATCAAATGTTATCTGGTGCTGGATTGATGGTTTCTATGAAATTACTTGATGAAATCGGTGGCTGGGATGCTATGGGATTTAGCGATGATAGTGAATTTACATGTCGTAGACTTTTAGAAAAAAGAAGACTTAGATTTGTTACTGATGCTGTTGTTTATGAAGATCAACCAAGTAGTTTAAAAGATACTTATAATAGAGTTTCAAGAATGGCATATGGTATTAATAAGAATTATTTTAAATATGGTCCTAAATTATTTTTAAACTTTTTTAAGACTGGAAGAATTTCTAATATTGATATTTTATTAACGATGCAATTTGTATTTATTTCATTTATTGCAGTTTGTTGGTTTGTTCCTTATTATATTTTCTATATTGTAATTAATGCTTTAATTGCATTCCCAGATTTCTTTGGAATTGCTAGTCAAGAAGTTATATCTTCTATGGGTGGTTCTTTTGTTCCAGAATGGATTACTTCTCCTTATTTAGATTTAGGATTAAATACAACAGTATGTCAACAAAATCTAATTAGTTTATGTTGGATGATCTTATATGTTGTTGTTGTATTCTTTGCAATATTTACATTCCAATCATGGCTTGCTGTATTTTTAGATAGAAAAAAATTAAACGTAAAAGTAAGACATTTATGGAAGGGACTTTTAATGTCTTGTATGATTTCACTTCTTGAAGCTATTGCATCTTGTGTTGGTGTATTTAAAAAACCTAAATGGAAAAAGCTTAAAAGAACAACAAGCGGTGAAATTAATACCGATGCACACGTTAATGATAAATAAAATTATTAATAATTAATCGAATAATAAATTTAAAAATAAATCATAAGATTCTAATTTATAGCCAAGCGCTAAATAGTTAGAATCTTTTTTACTTAGAATATTACATTTAACGTTATTTATGTGTAAATCTAAAAGAATATGATTTATAAATATGTCAAAGAATAAATTATTTATCGTAAAGATTTCTCTAATATAGTTTTGATCTTTTTCATAAAAAGCATAACCTAAAATATTGCTATTTGAATCTTTTAAAACATATACTTCGTCATCACAACTTAAATATTGGAGTATATTTAATCTAATAAACTCTTGATCGCGATATATATGATTAATAGTAGAGATATTATTATTAAAAATACTAAGTATTGCATTAATATAAGAGTTAATATTATCAATTTTTATTTTTTCTATGCTAAAACCACTTAAATTTATATTTTTCTTTTTAGAAACAAATGTTGTTTTTATATAAGTATTGATTTTTTTGAATCCTAGTTTTTCATAAAATGAGACAATTTCTTGATTTTGTGGAATTAAGATCGTGTTATGAACTAAGTTTTCATGGATTAAATATGACATAAATCCATTTTTTTGATAATTAATAACGGTTAATAATCCATATAAATATCTAACTTTTCCAATACTAGAAATAAAGTCATGATATAACTTTAAAGAAATAAAATCATTATTAATAAATAATACTTCATTATTAAAATATTGAAGTAAATAATTTTTAAAATATTGATTGAATTTTTCATCTGGGAAGGTGCTATTAAAATGACCTAATAATTCATCATAATTATCATAATTTTTAATAATTTTAAATTTAGAATCATATTTTAATATTATGAAATAATTATTTATAAATAAATCTGGTGACCATGATTTTTTTGCTTTTCTAAGTCCTGGTTCTCCAACGTCTTCTTCTTTATTTAAATATTTAATGCCTTTATCTTTTAAAATTTTAGAAATATAACTTGTTGAATA
>JADIMN010000064.1 GCA_017694735.1 Candidatus Alectryobacillus merdavium | reverse complement strand
TTTATCAATGAAAAAATGATAGCTTAGTAAGAGAATTATTTCTATAATGCAAGCTAAAACCAATCCAGAACGAATTACTAAATCGATATTTTCTTTTTGGTTTTTGCCGATTAATTGAGCGATAATTGGTGTCGCAGCCATTAATATACCTGTAGCACTTGCGATAATTGGCATCATTAAACTGCCACCGATAGAAGTTCCTGCAAGTTGTTCTGCACCTGCATGACCAGACATCGTTGCATCAAAAAAGTTCATACCAATGATGGATAATTGGGTAGCTAAAACTGGTAACATGACAGTAATCAGTCGACGAAAGCGATACCATGTACGTTTAGTTAACATAGATATACTCCTTTTTATTTAATATCACAAATATTATAAAGGATGGTGTTAAACGATAGTCAATAAGTTTTTATATAATAAAAAAGGCAAGAAAAATTCTTGCCTTTAAGGTTTTAAATGTTAGATTTCATTCGTTTTATATTGTAGTTTTTAGCATAAAGTTGTGTTATATGTAATTTTTTAGATAAAAAAGGGAAAAAAGGGAAAAACTACTTGCACAGATATAAAAAAAGTGAAACATTACAAAAGGTTTAAAATGGGTTTAAACCCTTGCGGTTAAAAGCTTTTAAACACTTTGGAATATTTCACTTTATGATTAAATAAATATGGCGGAAAGTGTGGGATTTCCGCATAAAATCAATACTTTTTGGCCATTTTATGGAAAAAGGGGCAAAAAAGGGGCAACTTCACATAAATCACATCTATATAAATGCTAAAACCTAGCAAATTTTTACCTTGTTAGGCGTATTTTTATATTAAGACAATTCACCAGCACCGCCATTTATATTTTTGGCTATGCTTAAACTTGTTACTGTATAAAGTTATATTTCATCAGAAAAGTATCATGACTTAAAATTGAGCGTTGATATATGCATCAGCTTCTAATTTTAGATTTTGATAAATCTTTTTGGCGGTTCACTAATATAAATTAAGCTGGTTGAAAAGATTAACCACTGCAAAAATGCATTTGTTAGAAAAAAATCAGTTAGAAGGCATGATAAATCCCGCCAAAGCAGAAAAATAGACTGAAATTTCAGTTTATTTTTCAACTTACGGAAAAATATTATTTGGGAAATTTTTAAAATGGCAAATTTCTCAACATGGAAGGAAATTGATTTTTATTTTTATTTATCTAGCCGAATGTTGGGGCTCGCAAGCTACCCGCATTGGCAAATTGTTTTGGAAGTACCTTTTTGATATCATTTCATAATATTTATATTATGTCATTAATTCATGACGGGCTGATACAGGGCTTTTCTGTTAGTGATTAATATATTTATACCCGCCAAATGATTTATGTTGCTATAAATTAAAAAGCTGATGTAATCATTAAGAACTACATCAGCTATGATAATGAGATTGTTTATATTATATACCTACTTTATTTAACTATGGTTAGTATTTACTAAAGTATATTATCAAAGCTCAATTTGTTATACTGGTTAGTTCTATGATAATTATATTAATTATTATGTCTTAGTTTGGCGGCTAGATGTTTACTTATGAAATAGTCTGAAGTATTCATAATATATTATTGATAATAATTCTCATGCAGTGATTCACTGATTAAATGTGATTTTTTATTTGTTGAAATATATCTAAGTTTATAAAATACGCTGTTTTTGTAATATGGCTTAGCAGCGTTTTATAAAAATGTACGTTTTTGATACACATATAAACGTTTGATGTAAAATTTAATTAGTGTTAGAACCGCCAAAATGTTAATAAGATAAAACTGATATATTGTTCCAGCAAGCACAATCCCATTTTAAATATATGTCGCCTGCCTTTATATAATTTTAGATGATAAATTTTAAAGGTAGTAATTTAGCACTTTTGAAGTAATGTAAAATGTCTTATCAAAATAATTATTGCATGATAGCCGTTTTTAGACATTTTTTATTAATGTAGGTCAAATTATATGCCAGCATATTTTTTATCTATTGTATGGCGGTTCTAGTTTATCCAAAATATGACAAAAATAATTTTTCTGTGGAAATGATAAAGGCTAATAAAATAAAGCCTTTAAAGTTATTTTTCCACTACTAGTATACTTGTATTTGTCAATTTGTCAGCCAAAAAAAATACTATTTTTAGAAGAATAAATCGAGCTCAAGGCTCCGCAATAGTACACCCGCCCTTGATAAAGTACCTTTGTAGTCTTAATATAACCGCCATAAAGTGTTGATATATTATTATAAAATGCTTTTAGCTCCAAAATAGCATACAATCATTTTATCTAGTAAAGCATTTTTATTTCTGTATACGGTCTTTACATCACAAACTATTTCATCAGCTACAGTTTCTATTGTTTTATGTTCAAAATAATAGAGAGGTATTATATCATAATATTTATCTTTTGATATCAATAATAAACAACGTTCCATTTGTTTTATGTGTATCTTATCTATAGCGATATCAGCTTTTATTTTATTCGCCATATATTTTCTTTTATCTTCTATAGTCCATGATACACCAGTTTTATTTATCTTATGAACTGCTGGACAAGCTTCAAAATATTCTTTTTCTAAGTTTTGTATATCCTCTTCTTTAAATCGTATACCTTCTTTTATTTGATTGTATGTTGATAGATATTTAGACATTTTCTTTCTATAATACTTTATATCATATTCATGTTTATTTTGATAATCTTGTATTGTAGTCATAATATACCGCCTTTTCATCATAGTAAAGTAAAAATCATAAATGACTGTATACTTATATAATAAATAATGATAT
>JADIMN010000063.1 GCA_017694735.1 Candidatus Alectryobacillus merdavium | reverse complement strand
CCTTAGCACCCACCACTTTATGAAAGTTATATCTAATATCTAAAAAGATGTTAGATTTTTTTATTTCTAATAATAATTTTTGATTAAATACAATCTTTTGAAAAGTTTTTGAAAAAATTTTCAGTTTTTTCATAAATATATTTAATTTTTAATGATTTAATAATTTATATGTGTTAAAATATTTTCAGGTAAAAAAATATGGATAGCACCAATAAGAAAGCTAGAGTAACTATTTACGAAGTTGCTAAGAAGGCAGGCGTCTCTTTAGCAACCGTTTCAAGAGTTATTAATAACGGAGACAATGTTTCTCAAGAATCTAAAGATAAAGTAAATAAGGTTATTAAAGAACTTGGATATAAGCCAAGTGCGTTAGCTCAAGGACTTGCTACCTCAAAAACTGTTACTATTGGCGTTGTAATTCCAAGTACTAACTATGTTTATATTTCAAACTTAATTAATGGTATAAGTGAAGTAGCAAAAGAAAAAGGTTTTAGAATTTCTTTATTTACTACATCGCATTCTAAACTTGACGCATATAAAGTCATTGAAGATGTCATAAAATCACACGTTGATGGTGTTATTATTTTTGATGATGAATTAACAGGCGATGATATAAGAAGCATTAATTCATATAGTGTTCCAGTTATCATTATTAATCATAATATAACTGGCAATACAACAGGGTGTATCCTATTTAATCATGATGAACTTATTAGAAAAATTATTTTAGATAATTTTGCTAAAAACGGAAAAGAAATGACATTTATTCATGTTCATAATGGTGGTCGTTTATTAAACAGAGTAGAGAAAGTTTTTATAGACATTCATAATTTAAATAATAAACCTTATCATATTTTTAATTGTGATGATTCGTATTCACAAACTTATGAAGATTTTAAAGAATATTTTAAATATAATAAAAAGGGATATTTTGTAGCATATCGTGATTCTATCGCAGCCGCTGTTATAAATGCTGCCGAAGATAATGGACTAAATGTTCCAAAAGATATAGAAGTAATTTCTATTATAGGAACAAAGTATTCAAAAATTATTCGACCAAATATTTCAAATTTATACATTGATTTTAACGAAGTTGGTAAAAGAGCATGTTATATGCTTGTTGATTTATCAAATGATGAATTAAACAAAAAAGTTGTAAAATTTGAAACAAAAATAAATTATTTATCTACAACTTTATAAATATATTAATATTTTGATATAATTTTAAATGCTTAGAAAGAGGTGTTTTTATGTTTGACAATATTATTGACGAATTAGATGCTAGAGGGCTTATTAAAGATTATTCTAACAAAGATTTGGTAAAAGAATTGTTGAAAACTCCACAAACTATTTATTGCGGTTTTGATCCAAGTGCTTCAAGTTTGCAAATCGGTAATTTTGTTATGATTATGACCTTGATGAGATTTAGACAATACGGACATAGTGTTATTGCTTTAGTTGGTGGAGCAACTGGAATGATTGGAGATCCAAGCGGAAAAAGCAAAGAGAGAGTATTTTTAAAAACAGAAGATGTTTTAAATAACGTCGAAAATATTAAAAAGCAATTATCTAGATTTATTGATTTCTCTGATTCTAGCAAAGCTTTACTTGTTAATAATTATGATTGGATAAAAGATATTTCATTACTTGAATATTTAAGAGATTATGGAAAATTCATTAATATTAATTATATGTTAAGTAAAGAAGTTGTTGCTTCAAGATTAGAAAACGGAATTTCATATACAGAATTTTCATATATGTTATTACAATCAATTGATTTTTATAAAATTCATGAAAAATATAATTGTAATTTACAAATTGGTGGTAGTGATCAATGGGGTAATTTAACTACTGGTTTAGAATTAATAAGAAAATTAAAAGGCGACCAAGAAAAAGTCGGTTGCATGGTATTACATTTAATTACAACCAGTGATGGCAAAAAATTTGGTAAAAGCGAAGGTGGAGCACTTTATTTAAACGAAAAAATGACCACTCCTTATAAACTATATCAATATTTCTTAAATTCTGGTGATAATGATGCTGTTCATTATTTAAAAGTTTTTACATTTATACCTGTTGAAGAAATAAATGAAATTGAAAAAGAGCATTTAGCAAATTTAGGTTCAAGAATTGCTCAAAAAAGACTTGCATATGAAGTAGTGAAGATAATTCATGGAGAAGAAAAGGCTAATATTGCAGTTAAAATGAGTGAAGCATTTTTTAAAAACCAATTTTCAGATTTAAGTGAAGAACAAATATTGGAATTATTTAATGGCTATATATTTAATTTAAACGAAAATATTTCTTTACTTGATACATTGCTTACAACAAAAATTTGTAATTCAAAAAGAGAAGCGAGAGAATTGATTAATGGAAATTCGATTTCTATAAATGGAGAAAAAGTTAATAAAGAAGATTTACTGCTCAAAAAAGAAAATGCATTATATGGCAAGTTTATCATCCTTAAAAAGGGAAAGAAAAATTATTATTTAATTAATTTAGAATAAAAAAAAGAAGAAAGCAGAGCTTTCTTCTTTTAATTTTCTGTACTGATTATAACAATCTGTTGTAGTATTCAATAATTGCAGATTCATTAATTTCACTAGTTAATTCATTTCTTTCTGGAAGTCTAATGAATTTACCGGTTAACTTATCTTTATTGAATTCGACATATCCTGGTAAAGCTGGTGAACTTTCAAGAGATTCTTTAATAACTTTTAAATTTCTTGAAGCTTCTTTAATTGAAATTTCATCATTAATTTTGCAAAGATATGATGGAATATCAACTTTCTTACCGTTTACAAGAATGTGACCGTGATTAACAAGTTGTCTTGCAGCCTTTCTAGTTCTGGCAAAACCTAATCTATAGACTAAATTGTCTAATCTAGATTCAAGAATTCTGAAGAATTCTAAGCCAGTAACACCTTTAGCTTTAGAAGCGATATTAAATAATCTTCTAAATTGTCTTTCGTTAACACCATATAAGCTTCTTAATTTTTGTTTTTCAATAAGTTGCTTTCCATATTCTGAAGATTTTTTTCTTCTTAATGGTGAACCGTGTTGTCCTGGGATATAAGGTCTCTTTTTTAATTCATCACCAGTTTCACTTAAAGACATGTTTAAATATCTACTTCTTTTCCAAGTTGATCCTGTGTCTCTCATTATTTATGTTCTCCTTTCTTTATTTTCACATGAAATAAAGCATAGGTGCAAATTCTTTATTTCGGATGAATAATTTTCGCTTGCTAAGCAACAAGTTACTTAATAAAATAACATAATCATCAGACAAATAAATATTTGCATGCTTATGACATGCTTTAATATTTTAATATACTTTAAACATTAAAATCAAATCTTTTTTGTAAATTTAGATGAAATTTGCAACAAAATCACAATAACAACTTTATTTTATACTATATTTTATATAAAATATTTAAAGTATGATAAGGTTTTTATTATCTATTGAAGGAATTATCGGCATTGTTGTTTCTATTGTTGTTGTAATAATAGTTGCTTTTATTTTGCTTTATATATTTGTTTTTTCAAAAAGAATTAGAAACAAAAAAATTAGAGATTTAGAACTAAAATATTCTTATTTTCACGGTGTCATGATTGGTGAATGCAGTCAAATTTTAAAAAGATTAGAAATCATATCACATTCAAATTTATTATATTCAGAAATATATTCAAAAAATGTTAAAAAATCATTAGAAATTCTCCAATATAATGATCCAAAGGCCTCTAAAGCTCTATCTGATGCGCTTGATTATATTTTAAATCCTAGTAAGAAAGATTTTAAAAAAGTTTACGAAGAATCAAAATTGGTTTTAGACGACTATGAAGAAAAAGTTAAAAATTTTAGAGATGAGCTTAAAAAAATTATTCAGCCTGAAGAAGATGCTAGGAATGCAGCTTTAAAAGTAAAAGAATTTGAATCGAATGTTAGAAAAAAATATATAGTCAACAAATCTTCTTTTGAAGTTGCCGATGAAACAATAGACCTAATTTTAAATAAAGTTGATAGAAAATTTGAAAAATTTAATGATTTAATAGATTCAGCTCAATATGAAGAGGCATTAAAAATGCTTCCACTTTTAAATAAAGTTTTAACAGAGTTAAATGACGCAATTGAGAAGTTACCTGATTTATGCCTTGAAATTAATGAAAATATTCCACAAAAAATAAGCAGTGTAAAAGAAAAAATTGCATCTATGGAAGAAGAAAAAATTTCTTTATATAATATAAACCCAAAGAAGAGAATAAAACAGTTCAAAGATCAAATAGCTCAAATTAATATTAATTTAGCTAAACTTGATTTAAATGAAGCATCTAAAAGAATTGATTTTTTAAATTTGGATGTAAAAAATCTTGAGGATTTGTTAAATAAAGAATCTGAAGCTAAAACTTATTATGATAATAATTTTACTGAAATCGTAAAAGAATCAAAGAAAATTTCTGGCGATATTATATCAATATATAATAAAATACCAAAGTATGAAAAATATTATATTTTTAATGATTCTCATAAAAATATTCTAGAAGTTTTTCAAGAAAATGAAAGAAAATTAGCTAATGCTAAAACACAATTGGATTTAGCTACTCTTACTGCTAATAGACAACCATTTAGTTTAATTTATGATAAGTTAATTGTTTTAAAAAAAGAAATTGATAATACTAATTCCATAATTAGTGAATTTGAAAATTATATTAAACAATTAAAGAATGATTGCGATAAAGCATATGATTTACTTAATAAAGAATATGTTTCTTTAAAAAGCAAGAAAACTTTATTAGTTAAGTTAAAATTAAACGATGAAGAAGATTATTTAAAAAGATTTGAAAGATGTTTTGAACTTTTAAATAATATAAGTGAACAAATAAATAATAAGCCTATAAATGTTGAAATATTAAATCATGATTTAACTGAATATAAAGCTTTAAAAGAAGATTTGTTTATTAATATTGATAATTGTCAATCTATTATAAACGAAATTGATAGGATGGTTTTGGAATTAAATAAATTAAGAGATGGTTTTAAAGATATTAATGATGAAATTGTAAAAGCAGAAAATCTTTATAAAAAATCTTATTACGTTGAGTCATATGA
>JADIMN010000062.1 GCA_017694735.1 Candidatus Alectryobacillus merdavium | reverse complement strand
ATTAATGGCATTTATGTATTTTATAAATGATTTTATTGGTTCGTTTTATTCTATTGAAAATGCTTATTTAAATCCAAACTATGTATTTTTAATGTTTTTCATTTTAATTCCAACTTTTGGTATGATTTATTATTTTTATTTCTTACTTAAAGATAAGAAAAATAAAACAAACATCATTTTCTCAAGCATCATTTTATTTATAAATATGCTATTTATGATTATTTATTTTGTTTTAGATGGAATCGATAGCAATTATATGATACTAATTTCTAAACCATTATTTCCGATTGATTTTAGTGCTTCATTAAAAATTGGACCTATATTAATATTTGCGGTTTTATTCTTTATTAGTGGGCTTTGTATTTATAGTATCATAAGTTCCTCGCTAAATTTGAAAAAAGAGAGCAAAGATAATAATAAAATAATACAAGATAGTGTTATAGAAGTTAGCGAAGATAAAGTAAAATAAAAAAGTTTCTCCGAGGAGAAACTTTTTTACATTGTTAATTGTTTATCTAACTTTTTTTAAGTATAAAGGTTCGCTAACTTTAAATGATTCACCTTTAATATGAATTGTTTTTCCGCTTATTAAATCTTTATAAGTACCTTGATATTTTTCAATATCTTCTTTTGATAAATATACATTTTCTTTATCAGTAGATAAATTAAATAAACCAATTAATTCCTTATTACCTTTAAATACATTGTGAACAATAAATAAATCTTTATCTGAATTATTTGGATCTATTGATGAAATTAATAATTTATTATTAAGTTTATTGTGTTTTAATGAAATCATTTTTTTAGTAAAGTTTAAATAATTAATATTAGAATCATTTACTTCCATATCAATGACTTCTTTATCAAAAAGACTTGGTCTATGATGAGCCATTAACTCTTGGCCATTATAAATAAAACCAGTTCCTTTTAAGAAGAAAGAGTAAGCTAAGTAGTGTCTTAAGTGTAATTCATCAAGATAATCAGCTAATCTTTCTTGATCGTGATTTTCAAAAGCTCTTGCTCTTAATGCATTAGCTGGAAGCATTGCATCTTCTGTAACAGCTAATAATTTATAATCATCAATAGGTTTATTTTGTTGAATGTGTTCTCTTAAATATGGCCATGAATCGTAATTATAAGCCAAATCAAAATATTTAAATAAGTCTGCATCACACTCAGCAATATATCCAAGACTTCTTAAATAAGAGTTAAAACTATATTCAATTGCTTCAGCTAAGAAAATGATATTTTTATTAACTTTATTAAGTTTTTTTCTAGCTAGTTTATAAAATGAAAGTGGAATTAAGCTAGCAACATCAAATCTAAAACCATCAACTCCAAGCTTTACCCAATAGACTAAATTATCACTCATGTATTCATCTAATTCTTTATGAGAATGATCTACATCAAATACATCAGTCCAATCTCCTGCTTTAGAGCCAAAACTTCCATCATTTTTCTTAAAAAACCATTCTGGATGTGTATTTAATAAAACTGAATCTCTTGATGTATGATTAAATACAATATCCATCATAATTTTCATGCCTTTTTTATGAGTTTCTTCTATTAATAATTTAAAATCTTCTAAAGTTCCAAGTTCTGGAGCGATAGAATAGTAATCTTTAATAGAATATGGACAACCTAAACTTCCTTTATGATTTACAACTCCAATTTCATGAATAGGTAACAAGTATAAGATATCTGTTCCAAGATCTTTGATATAATCAAGTTTTTCTATTACCTTTTTAAATGTTCCTTCTTTAGAAAAGTTTCTAACATAAACTTGATAAATTGTTTGTGATTTCAAATAATCTTTCATAGTATTCCTCCTGGTTTAATGAAATCAATTTTATTTTATACAATTTATAGAAAAAGAAAAGTAAAATAATATATATTTTTTAATTATTTTATAAAACTTTGTTTTATAATATAAAACGATGGAATTAATGTTTACTATTTCCTTAATCGGAACCTTAATATTTACAATGTTTGGTAGCTTACTATCATTTGTAACTAATAAAATTAATAAAAGAGTAATGTCTATAGTTCAAGGATTTGCATTAGGTAGTTTAATATCAATGCTATTTTTAGATATTATTGTTGAAGGAATAACTTCTTTTAATACATTAAATTATGGATATATTTATGCTTTATTAGTGGTGTTACTTACATTTGTTTTATTATTTTTGATGCACTTTCTATTTGATAAATATGTAAATAAAGAAGAACATGAAGAACATCATGATTGTGAAGATCATGATGTTAATTTTTATAATAAAAAGACATTCTTTTTTTCTTTTTTGGTTTTTATTTTATCGATAACTATTCATAATATTCCTGAGGGTTTGTCATTAGGTGTTACTTTTGCATCAAATACAAATTTAGGAATTACGATGTCATTATTAATGATTGGCATTCATAATTTAATCGTTGGTTTTATGATATCACAAAGCTTTTTAGAATATAAAAATAATAAATTGCAGGCTTTTTTAATTACATCTATTGTTGGATTAATTAGTTATATTTTTGTAATAGTTGGTTATTATACTTATTCAATAAATGAGTTATCAAGTAGCATAATGCTTTGTATTAGTGCTGGAGCATTATTATATGTTTTATTAAAAGAATTATTACCAGTTTATTTTAAAAAATATTATGATTCTTATTCTCTTATTTCAATAATTGTAGGAATCTGTTTAATAGCTGGTTTAATTTTTGGATTGGAGTAGTATGAGTAAGTTAAAAAGAGTTTTGGCAATTCATGATTTAAGTTGTGTAGGGAAGTGTAGTTTAACTGAAGCACTTCCAGTTATTTCAAGTGCAGGAATTGAATGTAGCGTTTTACCTACATCAATTTTATCAACACATACTGGAGGATTTAAAGGATATACTTTCTTAGATTTAACTAAAGAAATGAGTAAAATTGTAGAACATTTCAAATCTTTAAATTTAGATGTTGATTGTTTTTATACAGGTTATTTAGGAAGTATTGATCAAATTGACTTAATAATAAATATTATTAAAAAATTAAGAAAAGATAATTCTTTAGTATTTGTTGATCCAGTAATGGCAGACAATGGAAAAATGTATCCTGCATTTGATATTAATTTTGCAAAAGCAATGGTGAATTTAGCAAAAATTTCAGATTGCTTAGTTCCTAATTTAACTGAAGCTTGTTTTTTGCTAGGTATTGATTATATTGGTGAGAAAAAATATAGTCTTGAGGATGTTAAAGATATAGCAATAAAACTTTCAAATTTAGGACCTAAGTATGTTGTTATATCTGGGCTTGAAATATATGAAAATAGGCTAGGTCTTCTCTCTTATGATAAAGAGAATAACAAATTTGATTATATTGATAATAAAAAAGAAGAAGGCTATTTTCATGGTACAGGAGATTTACTTGCTTCAAGTATTTTATCTTGTCTATTAAATGGTCTTACGCTAGAAAAAGCCTGCAAAACCTCAATAAAATTTGTTTATAATAGTGTTTTAAGTACTATTGAAAATAAGACTGATTTAAAATATGGTGTTGATTTTGAACATAATATACTTAATTTTGTAAAAGATATTTTGGAGAGTAAAAATGAATAGAGAATCATTATTAAATTATTTATTAAACTTTGATAAAAGTAGTGACAATTTAATCTTAATTGATGGCCCATGGGGAAGTGGTAAAACTTATTTAATTAATGAATTTATTTCTAAGTATAATGGATGTAGGGTATTTTATTTGTCATTACTTGGAAAAACTAATGTTGATGATATTAATACAGCATTATATACAGAAATTATTAAAGATAAACCAATAAATCAAATTGTTCCAAGCGCTATAAATCCTCTACTTTATTTAAATAATAATAAAAATGACTTAGATTTCATCTTGAAAATTAAAAATGATAATCCATCTTGTATCATTTTCTTAGATGATTTAGAAAGATATGCTAGTAGTGATTATGATACTTTAATATCTTATGTACAAAATTTAATTCGTAGTAAAGCAAAAGTTATTATTGTTTCTAATTTAAAAGAAATGGGTGGTGGTGCAAGACATAATTTTGAGTTATGTCTAGAAAAAGCTTTTGATAGAATTTTAAAAACAGATTTATTTAAAAAACAAAATTTAGAAAATAAATATCCTCTTATTTTTAAATACTTAGATAATTATGAAATTGAACTAATAAAAAACAATTATAGAGTTTTTGAAAAAGTTGATGATGTATTTAAAAGATTAATAAACAATGAAAATATAATAGATAAATCTTTACTAAATGATAAAAAATACTGCAAAAACCTATTATTTTATATTATTGTTCTTGTAAAATCCGTTTATAGAGATCCAATTTGTAGATACGAATCTTTAAAAGAACATATTGACTTTAAAATTGAAAACGAATTAAAAAAGTACGATTTAAAAGAAGACGATTACATTGAAATAAAAGTTATTCTTGATTATTGTTTAAATTTTGGGCAAAATTATAAAATTAACGAGGATTATAGGTTAATATATAACCTATATTTGGAGGAATTTTATTTAGAATAGTAAAAATTGAGGAGGGCAAAAATGAAAAGAGGGTTTCTATTATTATTTAGTTTGATGTTTTCTTTATCAGGATGTAGTTTTAATACTAGTGATGAAACAACATCTATTAGTCAAGATAGCAGTGAAACAACTACAAGTAGTGATGATTTCACCACATCAGTTGAAGATTCAACTACTAGTGTAATTGAACCTATTTTTAGCAGTATTAGAATTACCTTTTTAAATCAAAATAGCTCTTCTTTAAATGTAAATGATTTAAGTTTATCTAATAATGCTTTTGAAATATTAGATTTGTCATCAAATAGTGTTGTAAATAATAATGGAGAGCTATTCTTCGATATTTCTTCAAAAAGTTATTTAGAATTTAGTTTAAATCAGGAAGTTTTTTTATCATCAATTTATTTTAATGGTATTACTAATGAAGAAAATGATGTTTCTAGCATAAAAATTTATATGGATGGAAGAGAATACTCAACATCTCTTGATTATAATGGAAATACTGCAATTATAAATTTTGATGATCCTATTTTAACGGATAATTTTAGAATAGCTGTTTCCAGTAGCGATTTAAATTTAAATAACTTAATTTTTAAATATTCTTCAAGTCAAGAAGTCATGGCAACTTCCTTTAAGTTAAAAAATAATGTTACCTTAGATTTAAGTAGGAATATTGAGTATAACTTATTAGATTTTGTTTATATTCTTCCTAAATCAACATCAAGTTATAAAATTGAAATTACTGGTGAGAATGATAACTTTTCATTTAAAAATAATTTTATTTCCTTTTCACAAGAAGAAGATTACACAATTTGTTTAAATTTAGTTAACAGTAATTTAGAACCAATTAAAATGGATATCTCAATAATTGGAAATTATTATAAATTAGAGTCAACGGATATTAAATTTGATACTTACGATGGATCCGCAGGTTATAAAAGTCCTACTTTACAAACTACTGGAAATTTAGATGTTTTACTTGTTCCAGTTCAATTTGAAAAAGGTAATTCTAGATTTGATATAAGAGACTTTTATCAAAGTGAACTAGATAATCTTGAAACTGCATTTAACGGAAGTGCTGGTAGTTTTGGATTATGGAATAGCGTATCTTCTTATTATAATGAATCAAGTTTTCAAAGATTAAATCTTAATTTTGTTATGAGTGATGTTTTTGTTCCAAGTATAACCGCTTATGAATTTGAACATATAGAAATTGGAGAGAGTGCTTGTACAATTCTTAATGATATATCTCAACAAGGATTAACTGTTAATAATGTAAGTGTTGATTTTACTGATTATGATCAAAATCAAGATGGTTGGATTGATGTAGTATGGCTTGTTTATAATAATTTTACAAGCGTTTATGATTCTTCATTTTCTTCTTCTAATTATTGGGCATATGTTGCAAATACATTTTTAAGTCCTAATAATGAAAATCCTACTTTCAATAAATATGCTAATGCCGGATATTCTTTCCAATTAGAAAATTCTTATGGAACTGAATCTCATACTTATATTCATGAAACAGGTCATTTATTAGGAAGTGCAGATTATTATAACAATACTAATAGAGGTCCTTTAGGTCACTACGATATGATGTCTTACAACTTAGGAGATCATAACGCTTATACTAAATTTTTATATAATTGGGTTTCACCATATGTTGTTTTAGGTGATTGCCAAATTGAAATATCTCCATCTTATTTAAATGGTGATTGTATCATTCTTCCAACAAGTAGAGGTGAATTTTCAAACGCTCCTTATGATGAGTATTTAATGATTGAATTTTATTATCCAGGTGGTTTAGAAGAACACGATGCAACTTATGGATATTCTGGTTATGGAGTTAAATTTAATAATGGTTCACCAAATTATGGAATAAGAATTTATCATGTTGATGCAAGACTTGTTAAAGCATATATTGATCCTGTTGAAAATACAGCTGCGATTAGTTATTCTTTTGCTCAAAACGGTACTGAATCTGTTTATTTTGATCCAAGCTCTAATGATAGTATAGAAACAAGTATTTATAGTGGTAGTGATAATGATATAGTTTATGAAACTTATTATTTATTAAATTCAAATAGTAGATTATATGAGAATCCTAAAAACTATAGAGAAATTCAAGCTCTTACAACTAATTATCAATCTTTAGAAGGAACATATTTTGATGAAAATTATGCATTATTCCAAGAAGGTGATGTTCTAGATTCAAGTCTATGTACGGCATTTTTTGAGAACAATCAATTTAACAACGGCAGCGATCTAGACTTTATTATAAGTATTGAATCATTAAATTCAGATAAAGCAGTAATTAATTTTCAATTTCAATAAAAATAGGCACCAAATGAGCTGAGACCCAAATGTTAGACCAACTAACAGGAGGGTCTTTTTTCATATGAGATATACAAAAAAATTTAAATTAGATTGCATCAAAAAGTACAAAGCAGGTGAACATATAGATGATCCTGGAGGAT
>JADIMN010000061.1 GCA_017694735.1 Candidatus Alectryobacillus merdavium | reverse complement strand
GATATTGATAGCATCATTGGTTTTCACATTCCCCGGAGAGTTTATAACAGCATTGCTGGCAATGCTGATTATAATAGTTTTATCTTTAATAATTGGTTTTAAAGCTAAAAGAGCAGATCCTTTAAAAAAGCCAAAAGGAATATTAAATATTGCTGAAATACTTGTTAACTTTACTGATAAGCAAGTAAATGAATTAATGGGAGATAGATTTCCTAATTTTGGTGGATATGTTTTAGGACTTGGATGTTTTATTATATTTGGTTTTATTATCGGTTTACTTGGCTTACCAAATCCATTTTTAAATCTATCTATTACTTTAGCACTTGCTCTTTGTACTTTAGGAGCAATGCATTTTACTAGTATTAGATTTAAAAAATGGTCTTATTTTAAAAGATACGTTGAACCTCTTCCATTTTTCTTGCCAATTAATTTAGTTTCAATGTGGGCACCAGCTTTCTCTCTTGCATTCCGTTTATTTGGAAATGCTTTAGCTGGTTATTGTATTTTAACTATAACTTATTTAGCTTTTTCAATTCCAGATAGTATGTCTTTTGGATTTGTTATAACTCCAATATTACATGCTTATTTTGATATTTTTGATGGTTTAATACAGATGGCTGTATTTACAATGTTAACAATGGTTAATGTTGCTCAAGAAGCTCCTAGTAAAGAAGAAGAAAGAGTTATTGAGCAGTTAGCATAAATTTTATGAAAGGAGAAATGCTATGGAGTATATTACAATGGCACTATTTGCAATCGCAATTTCAATAGTTGGTATTGGTGAGGCTATTGGAACTTTTAAAGCACTTGATGGTATTGCAAGAAATCCAGAAGCAGGAGATAAAATAAGAACTACTCTTATTATTGGTACTGCTTTAGTTGAAACATGTGCAATTTATATTTTAGTATTAGGCATCTTAGTTTGGTTTGTTAGATAACTTTGTTTATGAAGAAAAAAATATTAATTGCTTTTCTTTCAATTACATCTTTTACATGTCTTTCATCATGTAGTGCGATATCAGATGAATTTGAAACTTTACCAGATAAATTATGGCCTAATGTTTGGGTAACGCTAGCTACAATTATAGCTTTTTTGATCATGGTTTTAGTTGTATTTTTATTTGCCTATAAACCAGTAAAAAACAACCTTAAAAAAAGACAAGAATATATAGAAAAAAATATTCAAGATAGTAAAAAAGCTTTAGATGATGCAAATGTTGCTAAATTAAAAGCTCAAGAAGAAATAAATGATGCTCATAAAAAAGCTGGTGAAATTTTAAATAAAGCTCAAGAAATTGCTCTTGATAATCAAAAGAAAACATTAGATGAGACAAATAGATTAGTTGAAATAAAAGAAGAACAGGCAAAAGAAGACATACAAAATATGATAAAAAATACTAAAAAAGATATTTCTAAACAAGTTATTTCAAATTCTATTGATCTTAGTAAAGAAATACTACAAAGAGAAATAAATAAAGAAGATAACGATAAAATCGTTAATGATTTTATCGATAAATTAGATAAGGAATTAAGTAGTAATGACAAGAAATAGATTAATTCATTTTTCTCTAGCTTTATTTGGAGCTTGTAAAGATATGAATATTCTTGATGAAGCAGTTAAAAGTCTAAAGTATGTTAGAGAAGTTTTAGATCATGAAAATAAATTAGTACTATTTTTTGATTCACCTTTAATTATGAAAGAAAATAAAAAAGAAGTGTTTAAAAATATCTTTAAAGAAAAAATAAATAAGTATGTTTTATATTTTTGTTATATCTTAATTGATTATGATGTAATTAAATATATTCATAAAATATATCGTGAATTTAAACACTTATATAATCAAGAAAAAGGTATTTTAGAAGGAAAGATATATACCTGTTATGAATTAAGTGATGAGATATTAGCTAAGTTATCTAGTGTTTTAGAGAAAAAATATAAAAAACCAGTTGAATTTAGACAAGTTTATAACAAGTCTTTAATTGGTGGAATAAAAATAATTTTAGAAGATCAAATATATGATTTTTCTATTAATACTAAGTTAAATAACATTAAAGAAAATGTATTAACTAATTTAAAATAAGTTAAATTTCAGGAGGCAATATTCATGACCGACAATTTAGAAGCATTATCTGGTTTAATTAAAAAAGAACTAGAAAATTATGAAGATAAAATAGATGTAGGCGATGTTGGAACAGTTGTTACGATTGGAGATGGCATTGCTCTTATTTATGGTCTTAAAAAAGTAATGATGTCAGAACTTTTATTATTTCCAAATGATGTTTATGGAATGGTTATGAATTTAGAAGAAAACTCTGTTGGCTGTGTATTACTTGGAAAAGATAGTTTAATTCATGAAGGCGATATTGTAAAAAGAACACATAAAGTTGTTGAAGTTGGTGTAGGAGATGAATTACTTGGAAGAGTAATAAATGCTCTTGGAAAACCAATTGATGGATTAGGAGAAATTAAAACAACTTCAACTAGACCAATAGAAATGCCTGCTCCAAAAATTATGGATAGAGAATCGGTTAATACTCCTTTATTAACCGGAATTAAAGCAATAGATAGCATGATTCCAATTGGAAAAGGACAAAGAGAGCTTATAATTGGAGATAGACAAACTGGAAAAACGGCAATTGCAATAGATACAATACTAAATCAAAAAGATAAAGACGTATATTGTATTTATGTTGCAATAGGACAAAAAAACTCATCAATTGCTCAACTTGTATCTAAACTTGAAGATTATGGAGCTATGAAATATACAACTATTGTATGTGCTGGAGCTAGCGAGAGTGCTCCATTACTTTATATTGCTCCATATGCTGCTACAAGTATTGCTGAATATTGGATGCTACAAGGAAAAGATGTCTTAATTGTATATGATGATTTATCTAAACACGCTGTTGCTTATAGAACTTTAAGTTTATTATTAAAGAGATCTCCTGGAAGAGAAGCATATCCAGGTGATATCTTTTATATTCATTCTAGATTACTTGAAAGAGCATGTCATCTTAAAAAAGAGTTAGGTGGAGGGAGCATAACTGCTCTTCCAATTATTGAAACTCAAGCAGGAGATATTAGTGCATATATTCCAACTAATGTAATTTCTATTACAGATGGTCAAATATTTTTAAGTAGTGATTTATTTAATAAAGGACAAAGACCTGCTATTGATAGTGGATTAAGTGTTTCAAGAGTTGGTAGTGCTGCTCAATATAAAAGTATGAAATATGTTTCTGCTAGTATGAAAATAGAATTAGCAAATTATTTAGAATTATTAGAGTTTTCTAGATTTGGTAGTGATTTAGATAAAACTACAAAAGACATATTAAATCATGGTTCTATTTTAATGGAAGTATTAAAACAAAAACAATATATGCCTCTTTCTTTATCTCAAGAAATAGTAGATATTTATATTGCTCAAAATAAATTAATAGATGATATTCCAGTTAATAAAATTCATGAAACATTAAAAAGAATTAGTGAGTATATATATTCTCAAAAACCAGAAATATATGAATTATTAGAAAATAATCACTTACTAGATGATGATATCAAAAATAAGATAAATGAATGTGTTTTAGATGTTAAAAAGGTAATTATTTAATTTTATGGATGGCAATTTAATTGAAATTAAACATAGAATAAACTCCATTGATTCAACCTTAAAGATTACAAAAGCAATGAAATTAGTTGCTAGTGTAAAACTTAAAAGGATGAAAGATATTTTTGATGCAAACTTAAATTATACAAATGAGCTTAAAGATGTTTTATATAAGACTTTATCTTATTATGATTTTAATAGCAAAAAATTACCAGATTGTTTAAAAAAATATAATTCTAGTAATAAATTATATATAGTTGTTACTTCAACATTAGGATTATGTGGATCTTATAATTACTCTATATTTAAATATTTAAAAGATATTTTAAATGAAGATGATGAAATTCTAATTATTGGAGAGAAAGGTTATATCCATTATAAAAATTTTAAAAATAAAGTGTATGATGATTATAAGAATTTATTTTTAAATCTAACTTATAATAATGTTAAATCACTTAGACACTTTATTTTTAAAATTTATAAACAGAACAAATATAAATCTGTTGAACTAATTTATACAAAATATGTTAATTCATTAAACTTTAAAGTAGAAAATATTCAAGTTTTGCCGTTAAATTTTGATTTAGATAATTATAAAGAAAAATTTGTATTTAAACCAATTATTGAACCAAATGTTAATGAAGTATTAAATAAAATGTTACCTCATTACATTGATGCATTACTTTTTAATAAGTTATTAGAAAGTAATGTATGTGAATATGCTAGTAGAAGAAATGCTATGGAAAATGCTACAAATAATGCTAATGAATTAATAGATGATTTAAATATTAAATTTAATAAAGCAAGACAAAGCCATATTACAAATGAAATTATTGAAGTTGTATCTGGTGCTAAGTCTACTAAAGGAGAATAAATATGAAAGATTTAAATGAAGGTAGAGTTATTCAAATTATTGGGCCTGTAATAGATATTGTATTTATGGAAGAGCATATTCCAGCTTTATTAAATGCTATAAAAATATTTAAAAAAGATGGAAGTTATTTAATATGTGAAGTAATGCAACATATTGGAGATGATGTAGTTAGATGTATTTCTATGCAATCAACTGATGGTCTTACAAGAGGATTAAAAGCACTTGATTTATTATCTCCGATTAAAGTTCCAGTTGGAAATGCTGTTTTAGGTAGAATGTTTAATGTTTTAGGTGAGCCAATAGATGAATTAAATAAAGAAGTAAAAGCAGATGAATATGATCCAATTTATAAAGATGCTCCAAACTTTGACGAACAATCAACTAAAGCAATTATTTTAGAAACCGGAATTAAAGTAATTGACTTAATTTGTCCTTTTGTAAAAGGTGGTAAGGTTGGTTTATTTGGTGGAGCTGGAGTTGGTAAAACGGTTTTAATTCAAGAATTAATTAATAATATTGCAACTCAACAACATGGTATTTCTGTATTTGCTGGTGTTGGAGAAAGAAGTAGAGAAGGAAATGACTTATATCATGAAATGAAAAGTACTGGAGTTTTAAGCAAAACTGCTTTAGTATTTGGACAAATGAATGAGCCACCTGGTGCTAGAATGAGAGTTGCTTTAACTGCTTTAACTATGGCTGAATATTTTAGAGATAAAAAGCATCAAGATGTTTTATTATTTATTGATAATATTTATAGATTTACACAAGCTGGAAGTGAAGTTAGTGCACTTTTAGGTAGAATGCCATCTGCAGTTGGATATCAACCAACTCTTGCAACTGAAATGGGTGAATTACAAGAAAGAATAACTTCAACAAAAGATGGATCAATTACATCTATTCAAGCAGTATATGTACCAGCAGATGATTTAACAGATCCTGCTCCTGCAACAACTTTTTCTCATTTAGATGCAAAAACAGTATTAGATAGATCAACTGCTGCATTAGGAATTTATCCTGCTGTTGATCCACTTAATTCATCTAGTAATTATCTAGATCCAAATGTAGTTGGTAAAAAGCATTATCAAGTAGCAAGAGATGTTCAAGAAATTTTACAAAAATATAAGGATTTGCAAGATATTATTGCGATTTTAGGTATTGATGAATTAAGTGAAGAAGATAAATTAATTGTATCTAGAGCAAGAAGAATTAGGAACTTCTTATCTCAATCCTTCTTTGTAGCTCAAAATTATACTAATAAACCAGGAAAATATGTAAAACTTGAAGATACTATATCTTCTTTTAGAGCAATATTAGACGGAGAAGGAGATAATATTCCAGAAAATTTATTCTTATATGCTGGAGATTTTAATGAAGTAAAAGAAAGATATAATGATTTAATTAATAAAAAATAATTAGATATGAATTTTAAGTTAGTAATTTTAACTCCTTATAAAAAATACTTTGATTCTAGTGTAGAATCTCTTTCATTAAACACAAATAATGGAGAAATTACAATTTATGCAAATCATGAAAATTTAATATCTAATGTTGAAATATCAGATCTTAAATTAAAAATTAATGGTAGAATTCATCACTATGCTATTTCAGAGGGTGTAATAGAGGTAAAACATGATGAAAATAAAGCTATTTTACTTCTATCAAGTATTGAATCTAGTGATGAAATTGATATAGAAAGAGCAATTCAAAGTGAAAAAGATGCCAGAAAATTAATTTTAAGTGCTCAAACTGTTAAAGAATTAAGTAATGCTGAAATGAAATTAAAGAAAGCATTAACAAGAATTAGTGTTAAAAAAGAAGAAAAATAATACAACATTTTGTGTCAATTTATCTACTTTCTATTAATTAGAGGTATAATTCATTTATTTTATTTTAGTTAAATGGTAATATAATAAATGGAGGATTTTTTATGAAAAAAACTTTGAATTTAAAAAGTGTTTTAGACATTATTGCTGGAATTATTTTTGGTTTAGCAGGTATTTTTGTTTTAATTAATGGCATTATTTTATTTGCTGAATTAGGTTATGGACTTGCAGCAACTTTAATTGTCGGTGGAATTACTAACGTTGGTTTTGGTATATTTTTATTAGCTGCAGGTGTTCTTTTTATTGTTAATAAGTTTAAAGAAATCAAAAACAAAAGTGATAAGTATATTATTGATCATTTAGGAGATGCAACTAGAGTTCTTTTAGGCGGATTAAATGTAATCTTTTTCGTAACTATTTTATGTGAACTTGGTGCTAGTGGAGTAGCAGAACTTATTATTTTATCTGTTATTTCTTTAATTTTTTCTATTGCCACATTGGTTGTTTCTTTACTTCCTTTAATTAATAAAAATGTATCTAAACAACTTGGATTTTTACTAAGTATTATTGCAAGTGTATCTTCATTAATAATGGTTATATTCCAACTTTTAATTATAACAACTGTTCTTGGAATTGTTGGATATGTTTTCTTTATTTTAGGAGATATTTTATTAACTGTTATTTCTTGTTTATTATATTTTAACGTATTAAAAGAAGAAGTTAGAGAAGAAGTTGAAGAAATAAAAACTGATGATCTTTCAAAGTTTAATGATGATGCCACATTAAATACACAAGATGAAGTTAAAACAGAAGATAATTTAAAAGACCAATCTGATGATAATAGTGAAAATAAAAACTAGTATTTAAAATATAAAATAATTAAAGTCTCTTTTTTACAAGAGACTTTTATTTTAAATAAGTAAGTAATAAATGATTTAAAAGTGATATAATGTAAAAGAAAAGGAGATTTATTATGTTAGAGTATAGATATGATACACAACTTTTAATCGAAGGAAAAAATTTAAGTGAAGATAAAATACAAGAGTATTTTGAAAAAAATTTTAAAGGAGATTGTCTATTAGCAGTTGGAGATGATGAATTAATTAAAATTCATTATCATACAAATGAACCATGGAAGGTATTAGAGTATTGTTCAACTTTGGGTGAAATTTATGATATTGTTGTCGAAGACATGGATAGACAAGCAAGAGGATTAAAAGGTTAATTATTAAAGGAGATTATATATGGCAAAGTCAAAAAAATTATCAATTAGTAGCATTGTTGGATGTTTAGCTGGGTTAGTTGTTTTACTATCTTTAATTGGTTTAGCTTTTGCAGCTGTTAATGTATCTGCAATTGGCGGATTTTTAGAAGATGATTCTCTACTTCTTTATTCTTTAGTATTTGGTTTAGATGATGTAGAAATGAATTATTATTTATTAACAGCATTTATTTTAGTTGTTGTTGGTGGATTACTATTATTTACAAAATCTAAAATTATTAGATTTTTAGGATCTTTATGTGGAATTGCTGGAGGAGTTATATTCTTCTTAACTTGCCAAGTAATTGACTTTGGTGTATTTGGTAAAATTTGTGAAGTTGATATTCAAGGAGAAACTCTTTGCAGTATTACTCTTGGACTTGGAACAATACTTAGTGGTTGTTTAGCTTGTGGCGGTGGAGTTTTAGGTCTAGTTTCTTGCTTTGCAAAATAATTAATATAATCAAATAACAAAACAAAAAAGAAAAGGAAACTTTTCTTTTTTTGTTTTTAAGTTTATTTATTTATAAATATTTGTAAAATATTTATGAATAATTGGAGGTATTAAAATGAGTATTGAATCAAGATTATTAAAATATGTTTCAATAGATACAACAAGTAATGAAGTATATGAAGATAAACCAAGTAATGATAATGAAATTATATTAGCTAATATTTTAAAAGATGAATTAACTGATTTAGGATTAAAAGATATTTATATAAATAAATTTGCTACAGTTTATGGATATTTAGATGGAAATGATGATAGTAATTCTACACCAATTGCTTTAATTGCTCATCTTGATACATCTAATCAAGCATTAGGAAGTAATATTAAAGCTAGAGTAATAAAATATGAAGGATCTGATGTAGAATTAAGCAAAGGAATATATTTATCTAGTAAAGATTACCCAGTATTAAATAATAAAATAAATCATAATTTAATGGTTAGTGATGGAACTACTTTACTTGGCGGGGATGATAAAGCTGGTATTGCAATAATTATGGAATTATTACAATTTTTAAAAGAAAATAAATCTTTTAAACATTGTCCTTTAGAAGTTATTTTTACTAGTGATGAAGAAATTGGAGTTGGAGCAGATCATATTGATTTAGATAAATTAAAATCTAAGTATGGATATACTTTAGATGGTGGAGATTTATTATATATTGATAATGAAAACTTTAACGGAGCTTCAATAAAAGTAAAGATTAATGGAATATCAATTCATCCAGGATCTGCCAAGGATAAATTATATAACGCCATTAATTTAGGTATAGAATTTCATAATTCATTACCAAAATTTTTAAAACCAGAACATACAGATAAAAGAGTTGGATTTTATCATTTAACTGATATAAAAGGTAATGAAGAACATGCAGAACTTGATTATATTGTTCGAGAACACGATTTAAATAAATTAAATTATATGCTTGAATTAGCTAAACTTACTGCTTCTAGAATTAATGAGATTAATCAAAAAGATTTAATTACATTAGATATTAAGTTTTCTTACTACAATATGAAACAAAATCTAGATAAAAATAAAGAAGTAATTGAAAGAGTTTGTAATGCATATAAAAAATTAAATATTAAATATGAGTTTGAAGCAATAAGAGGTGGTACTGATGGTGCTACTCTAACTAATAGAGGATTTTTATGTCCTAATATTGCAACAGGTGGATACAATTTCCATTCTAGATTTGAATTTGTTGACTTAAATGAGTCTTATCAAGTACTTGAAATTTTAAAAGTATTAGTATCTGAAAAATAATAAAAATTTACAAAACTTTAATAACTAAAAGATGAATATTTAAATATTCATTTTTTATATACATTTTTGACTAATTTTAATTTATAATTTTATTAACAGATTTTTTAAATTGAGAGGTTTTTATGAAAAAAGGAAAATTATCTATATTATCGTTAGCTGTTTTCTTTGGATTAACTCTATCTTCATGTAATCCTAGTGAAATATCTAATACATCTAATTCCTCTGAAACCCAAACTAATGTTGGGAACACTGGTCCTCAAGGCACACAAGGTACTCAGGGAACACAAGGCACACAAGGAACTCAAGGTGACACCGGTCCTACAGGTCCACAAGGTCCAACTGGTCCTCAAGGAACTCAAGGTACTCAAGGTGAAACCGGTCCTACAGGCCCTCAAGGTCCAACCGGTCCAACCGGTCCACAAGGCCCAGACGGAACACAAGGTACCCAAGGAACTCAAGGTACTCAGGGAACTCAAGGAACACAAGGTACCCAAGGAACACAAGGTGAAACTGGCCCAGTTGGTCCAGGTGGCGATCCAGGTGAGTCAATTGTTGGTGTACAAGTTCTTACTTCTGAACATGGTTATTTATTAGTTGATAAAGCAAGTGGAAAAGAAGGAGATGTTTTAACTGTAACTGCTAGTGCTGATGATGGATATTATTTAGAAAGTTTATCATTAGATGGTGGTAAAACTTATAGTGATCAATTTGATGTTGTTAAAAATGATAATTTATATACTTTAACTATTACTTTTGGAACTGAAATGCTTTACTTAAAAGCTAAGTTTACTGATAATGCATTTCTTGATATTACAAACACTTATGAATATGAAGATACATATCATTATCAATTAAATAAAGAAAGTGATGGAAGTTATACTGTATATAAGAGATTTAATGCAACTGATCCAAATGCTGAAGGAGAATTTGCATATTATTTAGAAGAATTAGATCCAACTACATATAAAGTAGTAGATGATTTAACAAGTTCTACTTCAACTGCATTTACTGAATTAGGTAGAGGAGTTAATCCAGACAAAGGAAACTCAACTATAGAAGAAATTTTCATAGTTCCTGGTACTTACAGTAAAACAGATGGTAATTTTGCATTTTATGGAAATTCCATTGGTCTTACAAATGTAAGAGTTGGCGCTCCTGATTATTATTTTGATGGGACAAGTGTTAGCGAAAATCCAACAATTACTATTTCTCAAGCATTAATCTTAAATGCAACTCATTCAAATAATATTGGATGGTTATATGGAGTTACATTCCACGATATTATTTTTGATGGAGGATTACAAATTTCTGATGCTAATTCAGCTGGAAGTCTTGCTGATGGTAATACAAATGTAGAAAATGATATTACTTTTGAAAATTGTGATTTTAATGTAGAAGTTTTAGATGGTAAAGTTACATATAATCCAATTAAAATAAGTGGACAATTAGAAGGCACTAATTGGACCTTTAATGATTGTAATTTTGATTTAGATTATTATAGTGCTACATCAGATTCTAATGGTTATGCTGTCTATTTATTAATGGGTGGATTTGGAAATAATAATAATACTGCAAATAGTGTTACATTTAATAAAAGTAATATTACTGGTGCTAATAAACATGGTATTGGTGGAGCAATTTCTAATTTAAAAGAATTAAATGTTATTAATACTACTATTGAAGGAATTGCTAGTAATGATGAAAATGATGGTGTTGCAATTAGATTAAGTGCTGCAAGTGGTCATACTAAATTTAATTTAGAAAATGTTAC
>JADIMN010000060.1 GCA_017694735.1 Candidatus Alectryobacillus merdavium | reverse complement strand
ATTTTATCTCTTTCTGTAAATAAATCTTTTTTAATGTCTTCAATTCCGTATATGTATAAAACTTTTTTATCAGGATTATAAAATTTTGCCGTATTAAACAGTGCTGTCGTATTCGATGAATATTTTGAGCCTACAACTAAAATACAATTATAATCATTTTTTAGTCGCTTTGTTCCTTCTTCTCTAGACTTTACAAGTCCACAAAGCATATCCCTTCTTATTTCTATTCTTCTGTTAATTGTGTGAACATATGAAGAAACTTCTAAGAAATCATCTAAAGAAATTGTGGTCTGTGGAACGACAACATATCTATAATTTTTATTTAATGTAAATTTATATGTATGATTTTTATACTCTGGATCACAAACATATATATCTTTGCTTAAAGCCATCATTCCAGCTGTTTCAGGGTGGTGGTGCTTTCCAACAAAAATAATGTGATATTTTCTATCTAAATAATTTTTTAATATACTTTTATTTTTCTGTACAATTGGGCAAGTTGTATCGAAAAATGTAAAATCATATTTTTTTAAGATTTCTTCATATTTAGGATCGTGGCCATGTGCTGAAAATACAAAAATTACCTTATTTTTATCAAATTTTTTAATTCTCATCTCAAAATTATCAAAATATCTTAAAAGAATTGTTATTCCTTGTTCTTTAAGCTTATTGATTGTATATTCATTGTGTATTAAATTGCCTAATAAAATAATTTGTTTATCTTGATTTTCTAGTTTTATAGTTTCAAGTTGGTGTAGAGCACGTTTTACACCGGAACAAAAACCAGACGGTTCAAAAACTTCAATCTTCATGCTTAAAATTTTAACATAATTTTAGTATTATTTATATATGGCGATTTTTAAAGAACTTAATTTAAATGAAAAATTAAAAGAAAATCTTAGTAAAAATAAATTCAATGTATTGACTGAAATTCAATATAAAACAATACCATTGTTGCTAAAAAATAAGTCATTAGTAGTGAAAAGTGAGACAGGTAGTGGAAAGAGTCTTTGTTTTGTTGTCCCAATTTTAGAAAATGTTGATATTGATTTACAAAACTTACAGTATATAGTCATCGCTCCAACTAGAGAGCTTTGTAAACAACTATATGATTTATTCATGCTTTTAAGCAAGAATTATAAAAATATTAATATTAAGTTGTTGTCATCGGATAAAGACATTAATAGGTCGATTTCAGAATTAAAAAATAATCCACAAATTATTATCGCTACAATTGGAAGACTCGATAAATTTTTTGTTAAAAATTCATATATTTCAATTTCAAATGTTAAAGGTATAGTAATTGATGAAGCAGATATGCTGTTTGATGATGGTTTTTCATCATTAGTAGACTCGTTTTTATCAAAATTTAACGAAAATGTTCAAAAAGCCATTTTTTCAGCCTCTTTTAGCGAAAATATGTTATCTATTTTTAAGAAATACATTTTAGGCGATGAAATTATTAATATCGATAGTGATGTTATTGGAAAAAATGTTGAAAACATTGCAATAAATATAAAACATAAAGAAATTAATGAAGCAGCATTAAAATTTATTAAGGCAACTTATCCATATTTTTTAATTATTTTTTGCTCAGAAAAGAAGGATATTCTTCCTCTTTATAATTTTTTGGCTGAAAATAACTACAAAGTTACCTATTTGCACGGTGGTTTAGAGTCTAACGAAAGAAAAGCCACGATTAGAAAAATTAAAAAAGATGAATATCAAATTGTAATATGCTCCGATTTATTATCGCGCGGCATCGATCTTCCTTTTACAGACACTGTTTTAAGTATAAATTTGCCTAATAATATCGAATATTATTTACATAGAGCAGGAAGAACAGGCCGTTTTGATAAAAAAGGATGCTCTTATGTTTTTTATGATGAAGATGATACTGAAAAATTAGAAAAATTATTATCAATGAATATTAAATTTAAATTCAAAAAATTTGATCAAAACGATAATTTAGTTGATACACAATATAAAAAAGAATTCGTTAAAAAAAGAGTAGTTAATGATAATTTAGAGAGAAAAGCTGGAAAAATTAAATCTAAATATACAAGAAAAGGTGTAAAACCTAATTACAAGAAAAAAATGAAGCAGAAAATTAAAAAAGAAGCTGCGTATATGAGGAGAAGAAATAAATAATATGAATGATTATAATTTAATTATTGGTTCTCACGTGAAAATGGCTGGGCCAGATTATTATCTTGGAAGTGTAAAAGAGGCTATTAGTTATGGAGCAAATACTTTCATGTTTTATACAGGAGCTCCACAGAATTCTAGAAGAGTTCCAACAGAAAAGTGCCATATAAACGAAGCGGTTGATTTAGCAATAGAGAATAATATCAACATGGATAATGTAATTTGCCATGCACCTTATTTAATTAACCTTGGCAATATTGTTAATAATGAAACATTTGAACTTTCTAAGCAAATGCTTAAAACCGAATTAAAAAGATGCTCTGATTTTAAAAGCAAAATTTTAGTCTTACATCCTGGTTCTAGTTTAGGAGAAGATAGAGTATTGTGCTTAGATCAAATTGCTTTTGCTATTAATGAAATATTAGAAGAAGATAATAGTGGAGTTTTAATTGCGTTAGAAACAATGGCTGGAAAAGGTAATGAATTGTGTAAAAACTTTGATGAGATGGCTTACGTTTTAAAAAAGATTGTTAAAAAAGAAAGAATTGGTGTATGTTTAGACACATGCCATATAAACGATGCAGGCTACGATTTATCTAATTTTGATTGTATTATTAATGAATTTGATGAAAAAATTGGTATTGAAAAATTAAAAGTTATTCATGTTAACGATTCCAAAAATCCTATAAATAGTCATAAAGATAGACATGAAAATATTGGTTATGGAACAATCGGTTTTGACAAATTATTGAATGTTATTTATTCGCCTAAACTTAATGGGATACCAAAAATTTTAGAAACCCCTTATATAAACGGGATTCCTCCTTATAAAAGTGAAATAGAAATGATAAAAAGTAAAAAATTCAATAATAGTTTAAAATAAGTCTTTTATTAGTAGTTTTATAGTTGATATTTAGTTATTTTATTATTTTTAGTAATTCTTCTATAGCATCTTTTTCATCTACTGTTTTAATAATTTTTCCTTTTTTAAACAAAGCAAAGCAATTATTTCCGCCAGCTATTCCATAATCAGCGTTCTTTGCTTCTCCTGGTCCATTGACAATACAGCCCATTATTGCAACAGTCAGATTTTTATTAATTTTTATCAATTCAGGTTCAAGCTGTCTTACGATCTTTTTTAAATCTACCATAGTTCTACCACAAGTAGGGCAGGATATTATTCTTACAAAATTATTTTTCAACTTTAAATCGGATAACAATCTATTAGCTGCTAATATTTCATCTTGAGGCTTGCCAGTAATGGAAATTCTAATAGTATTACCAATGCCTGAAAGTAAGATAGGAGATAAAGTAGCAGAGGATCTAATTAATGAGATATCTTTACTGCCTGCTTCAGTTATACCTACATGAAGAGGATATTTAATTTTTTTTGCTGCTAATTTATAAGCTTTGATAGTTTCGATTGGATCACTTGCTTTTAATGAGATTACCATATTATAAAAGTGATTTTTTTCAAAAAAATCTATAAATTCGAGAGCTGATTTTACCATTGCTACATGCAAATTTTTATAATTTGAGTATTTTTTATCTAATGAACCAGAATTTACTCCGATTCTAATAGCAACATCGTATTCTTTCGCCTTTTCTAATATTTTTACAATATTATCTTTCGAACCGATATTTCCAGGATTAATTCGTATTTTATCAGCTCCGTTTTCAATGCTTGCTATCGCTAATTTGTAATCAAAGTGAATGTCTGCAACTAAAGGTATTTTTATTTTTTTCTTTATCTCTTTTATTGCGTTTGCATCATCATAATCAAGGACGGATACTCTCATTAAATCGGCACCCAAAGAAGCACAATCATTTATTTGATTGACGACTTCATCAATATTTGATGTTTTTATATCACACATTGATTGTATTAATATTTTTGGACTATGTCCTATAGATAAACTTTTTGTTTTTACTAAATTTGTAATTTCTCTTTTAAACATACCATTATTA
>JADIMN010000059.1 GCA_017694735.1 Candidatus Alectryobacillus merdavium | reverse complement strand
TGGTGCACCAGGAGGGATTCGAACCCCCGACCTTCCGGTTCGTAGCCGAACACTCTATCCAACTAAGCTACTGGTGCATACCTAATATTATAACGGTTTATTGTAAATTTTACAAGACTTTTTTACTTATTTTCATAATAATTATTGTAAAAAACGAATAATTATGAAATAATTTAAGCAAAATAAAGGGGGAAAATATGAAAAAAATAGTAAAAATATCTTTGATATTTATATTTTGTTTATACATTTTTAGTATTTCTAAAAATGTAAAAGCAAATTCCATAAGTAAAATTGCAATGGATATTTATGTAGATAATAATGGAAATGCTACTATTAATGAAACATGGACCTGTACAACTAATAGTGGAACAGAAGTATATCATCCATACTATAATTTAGGAAAATCAGAAATAGAAAATTTAACGGTAAAAGAAAATGGAAGAACCTATCAAACTTTATCTTCATGGGATACATCAGGGACTTTATCAGAAAAAGCATATACATGCGGAATTCATAAAATTACCAATGGCGTAGAATTATGTTGGGGAATTAGTTCTTATGGTTCACATGTATATGAAGTAACCTATACAATTAGTAATTTTATAGCAGAATTACAGGATTCTCAAATGTTATATTGGACATTTATACCATATGATTTTTCAGACTCAATCGGAAGTGCCTATATTAAAGTGCATACAGATTTTGATATATCAGATTCTGTAGATGTATGGGGATATGGTAATTATGGTGGAACAGCATATGTATATGATGGATATATAGAAATGCAATCAGATGGAAGACTAGCAACAGATGAATATATGACAATGTTAGTTAAATTTCCAAGTAATACGTTTAACACTTCAAATTCATTAAATCATGATTTTGACTACTATTATAAAATGGCTGAAGAGGGGTCTACAAAATATAATGAAAAGCCTGAAAGTATTATAACGAAAATTTTTAGAATATTTGCCATGATAATTAATTTTATACCATTCCTTATCTTTATTTTGGTATTTGGAAAGATAGTGTCAGTTATAAATGCTTCTAGATTGCATTTTGGAAAAGAAGGAAAAAAGATGCCATCTGACTTACCATATTATCGTGATATACCATGTAATAAAGACATTTTTAGGGCATACTATATTGGATATAACTATGGATTATTAAAAAATAAAACAGATTTATTAGGAGCCATTATTTTAAAATGGATTAAAGACTCTGTTATTCGAATAGAACAAAAAGAAGGAGAAGGCATATTTAAAAAAGAAAATGTCATTATCTATTTAAATGAAACTAATCCAAGTGAAACAATTTCAAATGAAACAGAAAGAAGATTATTTGATATGCTATATACAGCAAGTCAGGACGGAATATTGGAAAATAAAGAATTTGAAAAATGGTGTAATAAAAGTTATTCTAGAGTGTTAAAATGGTTTGATAAGATTTTGGGGGAACAAAAGAAAAAGCTAATAGAAGAGGGAAAAATCATAGTAGAAGAAAAGAAAACATTTAAAATCTTTAAAAATAAAATTGATGTGGCAACACCAGCATTAAAAGAAGAAGCAATGCAGTTAGCAGGTTTAAAGAAATTCTTGAAAGAATATACATTAATAAAAGATAGAGAAGCAATTGAAGTTACATTATTTGAAGAATATTTAATATATGCACAAATGATGGGAATCGCAAAACAGGTTGCAAAAGAATTTAAAGATGTATATCCAGAAATTATTGAGCAATCTAAGTTTGCATCTTATGATAATATCATTATTATTAATAGTTATGCAGCACATGGTATTTCTACTGCAAGAAGTGCAGAGTCTAAAGCAAGAAGCTATTCATCTGGTGGAGGTGGATTTTCATCAGGTGGCGGAGGAGGAGGTTCCTTCGGTGGAGGCGGAGGCCGGAGGAGGTTTCCGTTAATATAATAAAAAAATAGATATGAAAAAAGAAAATCCTAAATATACAGGATTTTCTTTTTAAAAACAGGTCAATTGAAAAAGTAAAATATATTTAGAAAAAGTAACTTCTAATTACCAGTTAAATGCTATTTAAAAGGATTTAATTGATTAAAAAGGATTGCTTTTTCTTTAGTTTTTGTGTAAAATGAAGATATAAACAAGAAAAAAGGGCGACTTTAAGCGAGTGAATTAAAACTAATTTTTTTCTAGAGTAAGATTAATTTCTATTCACTTTAGTTGTGCTCTCAACAGAGGCATATTAAGTTAGCCATAGGTGCTTCTTGTTGTAATTAAATTTTAATTATTTAAGAAGATAAGGTTGTAACGTAACCTTGTCTTTTTCAATCTTTTGTATATTTAATTTATCTAAAGTTTCTTTACCATAAAAGAACTCAAAAGCCTCGTAAGGACTTTTACCACCTAATGATTTTCTAGGTACTGAATTGATATGAGAAAACATTAAATCAAGCTTGTCCTGTGTAAGCTCTTTCATACTCTTTTTCTTTTGAAGAATATTACGAATAAATATGTGATTGTTTTCAACATGAGGCTTTTGACTTGCCATTTGAGCATCACAATAGAAAATATTACTCCTAATTTCACCAGTTTCATGGTTTATCTCAAAAAGATTTGGTTTAGCAAATTCAGAACCTCTATCAGTTAGTAATAGTCCAAATAATTTCTTAAACATTTCATCAGATAAAATATCTTGAAAGTAATTTAGGGAGTTGGACATTTCTTCTGCAGTCTTATGTTGCTTTAACAGACCTATCATAAGTCCAGTATTTTCAAAGATAAAAGTTTGAATATATGGACCTTCTTGATGATTGTATACAGTATCCATTTCAGTTGTTGGAGAACAAGGATTGTTCTTAACAAATTCTAAATAGTCATCGTATTTTCTTCCTGTATAGTCTGCTGGTTCAGCTCTTTTCTTAAGTTTTTTCTTTTTTAATTTTCTAGTAACTTTTCTGCGTAAATCAAGATTAGTAACACCCCAATCTTTGAATAAGCCCATTTCTATGTAAGTATATATTGTTTTTTCACATTGAGTAATTTCTTTATGATTTTGCAAAATTGTGTAAATTGACTGACCTTGCTTAATTAAAGGACAAATGATATGTGCTAATTCATAAAGTTCGGTAGTATTCAAATTGACACCTTCTCTTGCATCTTTCAAAGTATACTCATAATTTTTTTGAGCTACATTAGCATAGTAAAAGTATTTAGAAAGTTTGCATTTTTTAATATTAGGGCAACAATTACAAGCACCGACAAAACGATCTCTTCTGGAACAAGAAATTTCTTGAAATTGAGCACATTTGCTAGTACAAACCATACAATCTTTAAAAAATTTACAATTCCAAGGAGGAGTATCTACTAGAGAATATTTACATTTTCTATTGTTTTTAATTTCTTTTCCTATTGTAGATTGGCTTTTATTAAGCTCTTTAGCAGTTTCAAATTTTCTTAATCC
>JADIMN010000058.1 GCA_017694735.1 Candidatus Alectryobacillus merdavium | reverse complement strand
TAAAAACAGTTAATTAAGAAAGCGAAAGACTTGATAGTTCGTGCGTATAATGAAGGATAATAACGAGGTGTAAGATGAATAGAGAAATACCAAAAGCAGGAGAAATCTGGCTTCATTTTAAAAATAATAAGTATTTGATTATAACTGTTGCTGAACATACGGAAACGAGAGAGCAGTTTGTAGTATATAGAGCTTTGTATGGGGAGTATAAAGATTATATACGTCCGCTTGATATGTTTATGAGTGAAGTTGACCATGAAAAATATCCTGATGTACAGCAAAAATATAGATTTGAAAAGTTTAAATAAATAGTAAAAAAATAAAGGATATGGCATAAGGTCATATCCTTAATGTTTGCATTTTATATTAAGGAGAGTGCTAAATGTGGTGTAAAACTTGTAATATAGAGACTAATGAAGAATATTGCCCTATATGCAATAGTAAAACAGTAGAAGATATTCCGGCTAAAATATATTGGTGTCCAGATTGTAAAATACCTATAATTCAAGATGAAGTACAATCTAATAAAGGAATATGTCCTATTTGTGGTATTAAGATAAAATATATGTCTGCTGATTTAAGACCGGTCTTTCCAGAAGAAAGATTATTATTAGAAATCTTATTAGGAAAAAAACCAAATCAATTTATAGAATCATCAGTATGGGCATCTAATAGTAGATATTATATTGATGGAAAGTCAATTATTTTGCCAAGTAAATTATTTAATATAATAGATGTTAATGATGTAAAAGAAAAAATAAATAAATATAAGGGAGATAATAATTATATATTTTTTAACAAATATATAGAACGTTTTATACAAGCTAATAAAATACGTTTAAATATTTTAAAGGAAGAAGCATTTTCATTTATAAGAAATGTTTCTAGTAAGTATAAGACAGAAAATATAGTATTATCTTTTTCAGGAGGAAAAGATTCAACAGTCACATCAGATGTTGTAATAAAGGCTATGAGTAATCCTAGATTGGTTCATATTTTTGGAGATACTACATTAGAATTTCCATTTACAAAAGAATATATTACTAGATATAGAAATGCTCATATGTTATCAATATTTAAAATTGCTAAAAATCGTGAACAAGATTTTTATAATGTATGTTCAGATATTGGTCCACCAGCAAGAATGATGAGATGGTGTTGTTCAATGTTCAAAACTGGACCAATAACTAGAGTTATTAATAACTTGTATAGAAATCAACAGATTTTAACGTTTTATGGGATTAGAAAATCGGAATCTATTAGTAGAAGTAAATATAATAGAGTAGAAGATAATGCAGAGTCAGTGAAAATACAGCAACAAACAGTAGCTTCTCCAATATTTTTTTGGAAAGATGTTGATATTTGGTTATATATTTTTAATGAAAAAATTGATTTTAATAGTGCATATAGATTAGGGTATGATCGTGTAGGTTGTTGGTGTTGTCCTAATAATACACAGAGAGCACAGTTTTTATCTAAAATATATATGTCAGAGCAATCTAAAAAATGGAGAGATTTTCTTATATCTTTTGCAAAGAAAATAGGAAAACCAGATCCAGAAGTATATGTAGATACGGGAAAATGGAAAGCTAGACAAGGTGGAAATGGATTAGTTTCGGCAAGTGATGTAAAAATAAAATTTACTAATTGTACAACAGAAGATAATGCTAAAATATATAAATTAGTAAAACCTTTTAATGATGAATTGATAGGAATGTTTACGCCATTAGGGAAAGTATCTAGAGAATTAGGTCAAAAAATATTAAATGAAATTTTAGTACTAGATATAAAAACTAATGTACCTATTATATCTATTCAGCCGTTTGGTCAAGCTAAATATGAATATGCTGTAAAAGTAAAAACTATGAATGTAGATGATCATGATAAATTACAGCGTATGATACAATATCAAATTAGAAAGTTTAATGCATGTAGACAATGCTTAAAATGTGAATCATTATGTAAAGCGGGAGCTATTTCTATTATTGCTGGGAAATATTATATAGATCCTAATAAATGTATTAGATGCAAAATGTGTGTTACAGCAAAGTATTTAGAAGGTGGATGCATGATGGATAAATATTTACGTACAAAGTAAATTATTTGGAGGTATAATTTATGAAAATGAAATTTCGAGCCCACGATACTTTTTTTATAAGAAAAGGTTGGCTTAGTAAGGGTATGAAATATGTTTATAAAAAGCCTAATGTTTTTGTAGATAAAAATGAAAATCCTATGGATGTATTAGGAATTGGTGCTAATATGGTAAAGGCATTAAGATATTGGTTACAAGCAGTAGGTTTAACAGAAGAAAAAAAATCGGGACAACGTACACAAAAGTTTACAGATTTAGGGAATAGTATTTATACTCATGATAGATACATTGAAGAATTAGGAACGTTACATTTATTACATTATAAATTGGCTACTAATAAGGAAAATGCGACGGCATGGTATTTTTTCTTTAATGAATTTTTTATGTCTGAATTTACAAAAGAAGATTTTGTCAGGAGTTTAGAAAATTTTGTTTTAATAAATGATGAAAATGCGTCTGTAGCATTAAGATCCTTAAA
>JADIMN010000057.1 GCA_017694735.1 Candidatus Alectryobacillus merdavium | reverse complement strand
GTATCGTCGGCAGCGTCAGATGTGTATAAGAGACAGTTCCTATTCTTTTTCAATTTCTTCTTCATCTTCTTCATCTTCTTCGTCTTTTAATTCATTAATAGATTCAGTCAAATCACAATATTTGTCTTCCTCTTCTTGGTACAAGGCATCAAGAACTTTAATTAAATCCGGTTCATAAACATCAAGTTGTTCTTGTGTTTCTAAGTTTTTAAGAGTATAAATTCCATCTTTCATTTCATCTTCACCAATAATTAGTAAATACTTGGAATTAGCTCTTACAGCCTTTTTAATGCTGCTTGTGATAGATTTGCTTTCTAAATTAATCTCACAAGAGTATCCATTATTTCTGACATCAAATACAATGCTCATAATATAGTTGATATCAACATTTCCGATTGGAGCGATATATAGGTCAATTTTATCTTTTTTTTGTAATTTATTATCGTCTTTTAAAATATTGTAAAGTCTTTCTATTCCAAAGGATAACCCTACTCCAGATAAAACTGGACCACCAAGTTCTTTTACTAAGTCAGAATAGTGTCCTCCAGCTCCAATTGCACCATAATTATTGCCATTTTTAGAAGTATAATGAAATTCAAATACGGTATCACTATAATAATCTAAACCTCTAACAAGAGTATCATCTTCAATATAAGGTATTCCCATAATATCTAAAGCCTCTAAAACATTTTCAAATCTAGTTTTAGAATCTAAAGTTAAATAATTTTTCATTAATGGAGCGCCCTTTATGATTTCTTGGTCATCTAAAACTTTACAATCAAGAATTCTTAATGGATTTAATTTTAGTCTTTCTTTACAATCATTACACATCTCATTAATATGTTTAGAAAAATAATTAACTAATGCTTTTTTGTAATTTTCTCTAGAAAATTTATCACCTAACGTATTAATTCTTAACTCTAAATTTTTAAAACCGAGCATTTTTAAAGCGGTATATCCAAAAGCAATGCATTCTACATCTCTTAAATAACTATTTGAACCAACAATTTCGATACCAAATTGATTAAATTGTCTATATCTACCTAATTGTGGTCTTTCATATCTAAAAACCGGGCCGCAATAAAATGCTTTAAGTGGTAAATCGCGAGTAACTAAAAATTTTGAATTAATCATACTACGTATGATTCCAGCAGTAAATTCTGGTCTTAGAGTAATTAATCTATTTCCTTTATCTTCGAAGGTATACATTTCTTTTCTAACGATATCACTTCCCTCGCCAACGCTTCGTTGGTATAACTCGCTTTTTTCAATAACAGGAACTCTATATTCTTTAAAATCATATAACCAAGCTATATTGGTTAAAATTTCTTCAATATAAGAATAATTATATGCTTCTTCATCAATTATATCGTGTGTTCCCTTTAAAACATTGTAATCCATATTAAAACCTCGTATAAAATTATACTAATTTATTAGTATAAAGTAAAATTATAGCTTTATAAAATATCAATAATTAAACTTTAATGAATCTGTCTTTTGACTTCGTAGACGCCTTTTACATTTAATATAGAATTAAAAATGTCTTGAAGTGTTTTTGCATCACTTACAAAAATAGTTGCAGTAAAACTTGCTAACATAGTTTCTGGGAATGATTTCGCATTGAGTTGCGATACTGAAACTTTGTTAGAAACAAATAAATTCATTAAATCGACTAATAAATTTTTTCGATCATTAGCATTTATAATAATATCAACCGGATATGTAGCAAATTCTAAATTATCATTCCATTTAACATCAATTGTTCTTTCCTTTAAATGAACAATATTAGGACAATTTTTTCTATGAACTGTTACACCTTTTCCTCGTGTTATATATCCAATAATGTCGTCTCCAGGAATTGGACAACAACAATTAGCTAAATTAATTGCCAAATCTTTTATTCCACCAACATCTACTGGAAGATTCGAAACTTTCTTTTTTTCTTTGTTAACAAATCTTAAATTAGACTTTCTAGGCTTTAAATTTAAAAACTCTATTATTGCACCAGCAGCTGGGTTATGATTTGAAATTCCAATAAAAAGTTGATTTATAGTTGAACAATTGTAATTATTTAGTACTTTATTAGTAGAAATTAAAGAAAGAGCTTCATTTTCATCGATTCCAATTTGACTCATCGCTTCAAGATAAGACTGCTTACCTTTTGCTATTTTATCCTCTTCTAAATATACATTATTCTTTTTTGTAATAAATTTTTTAATTCTATTTAAGGCAGTTGATGTTTTAGCAAATTTTAACCATCCTTCACTAGGACCAGGAGAATTTGAAGATGTTTTTATTTCAACAATATCAGCTGTTTTTAAAACAGTAGACAATGGTACTAATTGTCCATTAACAATGGCACCTACTGCACTATCACCAACTTTTGTATGAATTTTATATGCAAAATCAATTGGGGTTGAACCGTTTGGCAAATCAATAACCTTTCCTTTTGGTGTAAAAACATATACATTTGCATCAAAAATATCTTTAGATAAATTTTCCATGTATTGTTTTGCATCACTTCTATCGTTTCCTTTAGATATTTGTAAAAATTCTCTAAACCAATGTAGCTTTTCTTCTATTTCTTTTTGTTCTTGTTTAGGGTTATAGTTTGCTCCTTCTTTGTATCTCCAGTGAGCTGCGATACCAGTTTCAGCTATTTCATCCATTTCTTTTGTTCTTATTTGAACTTCAAAAACATTACCATCACCAGCAATAATTGTAGTATGCAAAGATTGATACATATTTGGCTTAGGAACAGCAATATAATCTTTAAATCTTCCAGGTATAGGTTTATAAGTAGCATGAATAATACCTAAAATCTCATAACAATTGATCTCAGTTTTAGTAATTATTCTAAGAGCTAATATATCGTAAATATCATCAAAATTATGCATTTTGACATATATCTTTTTATAAATAGAATATATAGATTTAATTCTTGCTTCTATTTCAAAAGGCAATTTTTCTTGATATAAAATATCAGCTATTTTCTTTTTTAAATTATCTAATGACTTTTGTCTATTTTTTGTTCTTTGATCTAGCAAATTAGAAATATTATTATAAATATCAGGTTCTAAATATTTTAATGATAAATCTTCTAATTCGCTTTTAAGCTTGTACATACCTAATCTATGTGCAATTGGAGCATATACATCAAGAGTGTCTTTTGCAATCGCAAGTTGTCTTTCAGGCTTTAGCGAATCAAGAGTTCTCATGTTGTGTAATCTATCAGCTAATTTAATAATAATAACTCTAATATCTTTAGCCATTCCAAGAAAAATCTTTTTATGATCTTCAGCATCAAAATCAGTATCTTTTTTCTTAGACAATTTTAATCTTTGAATTTTAGTAAGAGAATCAACTAATAAAGCGACATCGCTTCCAAATTTTTCTTTTATCTCATCAATTGAGGTATTTGTATCTTCCACGACATCATGTAGTAAACCAGCAATAATAGTACTTGGTCCACCATGAAGAGTTGCAATAATATAGCCAACTTCAATTGGATGATAGATATAAGGTTCCCCGCTTTTTCTAAATTGACCTTCATGTTTTTTTCTAGCATAAAGATAAGCTTCTTCGATTTTTTTGCGATCTTCTGGATTTATAATATATTCAAAATAACATTCCTTTAAATCTTGGAATGTATGT
>JADIMN010000056.1 GCA_017694735.1 Candidatus Alectryobacillus merdavium | reverse complement strand
ACAAAATAATGCAGATTTTACAGACCCAATGACAGCAGGAATATTTGTAAATATAGTTGCTTGGGCTAGTTATCAAAGGGATGCTGATATTACACCTTATTGGCGAACATTAAAATCAGATGGCGAATTAAATGTAAAATATCCAGAAGCAATGGAATTACAAAAAAGATTACTTGAAGAAGAAGGACATACTATAATCACAAAAGGTACGAAAAATATAAAATACTATGTTAAAGATTTTGAAAACAGTTTAGTAGAATTATAATTCAAATTTAATGGAGGAATTATGAAATATATAGCATTATTAATAATATAAGTGGCAAAAATAAAATTGACATGAAAGAATTAAAAAAAGAAATTGAAAATTTAGACTTTGGTGAAGTAATTACATATCTAAATAGTGGAAATATTATTTTCAAAAGCAATATAGAAGATAAGGGTATAATTGCAAATAACATACATTTAATGATAAAAAATAAATTTAATTTAGATATACCTATTTTTATTATAACTATGCAAGAATTAGAAGAAATATTAGAACATAGTCCAGAATGGTGGGGAAAGAACGATAAAGAAATATATAATAACATTATATTTGTTATACCACCGACCACCTCTAAAGAAGTATTTGAAACAATAGGTTCTCCAAATGAATACGAAAAAATACAAGAATATAAAAATAATATTTTCTGGTCTTTTGATTTAAAAAATTACAGGAAATCAAATTGGTGGAGTAAAACAGCAAGTACAGAAATAAGTGATAAAATCACTATAAGAACAGCTAATACTATGAGAAAAATATTAGAAATATGTAAAAGATAACAAATTAACTTGTGAAAAGGGGTAATAAATGAAAACATTAATTGTATATGAAAGTAAAACAGGCACAACTGAAAAGTGTGCAGGAATAATAGGTCAAAACTTAAAAGATGCAACTATAATTAATTTATCAGCAAGACAAAATGAAGATATTAATAAATATGATAAAATTATTATAGGCACACCAATTAGAATGGGTATGATACATAAAAAAGTAAAAGAGTTTATAAATAAAAATGCAGAGATATTGAAAAATAAAAAAGTAGCATATTTCATTTGTTGTGGTTTTGCAGAAAATTATAAGCAATATTTTGAACAAAATATTTCAAAAGAATTATTAGAAAAGGCAATTACTTATGATACTTTTGGTGGAGAAATGATATTAGAAAAACAAAAAGGTTTTGATAAATTCATTGTTAAAATGGTAAGCAAAAATATTGCACAAGATAAAGAAATTAAAATTTTAACTGAAAATATTGATAGATTTATAGAAAAAGTAAAATAGTAAGTTGAAAGTGAGATGTAAAATGGAAAATATAAAGAGAGAAGAATTAGAAAAATTAGTTGGAATTGATAAAGTTAATACTTTTTATAATATTGTGAATGAAATAACAAAACTTTATGATATGGAACAAGTATGGAATAATGGTGGAAAAAAATGGACTTATGAATATAAAATTAAAAAAAGTGGAAAAACTTTATGTGCTTTTTATTTTAAAGATAATACATTGGGATTTATGATTATCTTTGGTAAAGATGAGAGAAGTAAATTGGAAGAAATAAGAAACGAACTTTCATCTGATGTACTAGAAACCTATGATAATGCACAAACATATCACGATGGAAAATGGGTTATGTTTGATATAACTGATAACTCAATATTAGAGGATTTAAAAAAATTGCTTTTAATTAAAAGAAAACCTAATAGAAAGTAATATATGTTATGTGATAAATAAATTTGTTGAAAAGATGGGATGGAAAATTTATATGTTAGTAAGTAAAATAATAAGTAGCATTATAGAAATAATTTTAATTAGTTCTTTACCATTTATTTGGTGGCTAATATCAGCAAAGAAAAAAGAAAATTTTTTTAGTTGGATTGGTTTAAAAAAAATAGAAAATACAAAAACAACATTGATAAATACAATCATAATATCATTAGTTTTTATGACTGTATCTATTCTTACTCTTTATTTGATAAAAGATATTGAAACAGCTACATCTGAATTCAAAGGATTAGGAATAAGTGCCTTACTACCAGCACTTATATATGCTATATTTAATACTTCCTTACCTGAAGAAATATTTTTTAGGGGTTTTTTGTTAAAAAGATTATCAAATAAATTTGGATTTAGAGTTGCAAATGTAATTCAAAGTATAATATTTGGACTACTACATGGAATAATGTTTTTTAGTTTAGTTGGAATTGTTAAAGCAATGATTATTATATTACTTACAGGAATAGTTGCTTATGCTATGGGATATGTAAACGAAAAAAAAGCAAATGGCTCAATTTTGCCTAGTTGGATCATACATGCATTATCAAACATATTCGCCTCAATTATAGCAATGTTTTCTATTATATAAATTACAATTTTGTAATTTGAGAGATTTATAGTAATTTGTATGGGAGGATAAAAAATGAATTTGGAAGAATTAAAAAAAGATTGCAGTAAAAAGCAAAAGAAAGGTATACATTTTATCATTGCATCAGTAGTAATATGG
>JADIMN010000055.1 GCA_017694735.1 Candidatus Alectryobacillus merdavium | reverse complement strand
GTTTAAATTACTAATATATGTTTGAGCATTTACTTTATAAATTGAAGCAATAAATTCTAAAAAATCAGATCCCTTCATATCCTCATAACATACTGGCTCACTAGCAACATAACCAATAATCTTTTTTACATCTAAAGGATATTTTTTACAATCAATTCCATTTAAAAATATATCACCACTGTCAAAAGTTTTAGCTCCAATTAAACATTCAATAGTAGTTGATTTTCCAACACCATTTTTACCAATAAAACCAAATAATTCTCCCTTATAAATCTCTAAATCAATATCAAAAAGAACTTGTCTATGACTATAAGACTTATTTAAATGAGATATTTTTATTGCAATATTATCAATATTTTTATTTTCAACATTTTCCATTTTAGCTCAATCTCCATGCAGGGTGTCCATAGAACGTATCATTAGTAATGAGGTTTACACTCATATAAGAGTTAGTATTATTTCCACTATTTGCTTCATAATTTCTAAATTTGTAAATATCAACTTGAGAACCATTATATTTAAAGAAACCACCTCTAAAATAAATATAATCTTGATTATTTACTTTAGCTATACAACTTACAGGATTATAACTACATGCATTAAATACCAATCTACTATCATCATTAGTATTTTTCCATCCATTTACATCCATGTCAGAATCTTCATATTTTGTCTTATTAATATGATTACACCAGTTATTGTAATTACCATTATTATCCATAAAAATAGGAATATATGTTTGGTCATCTCCACTAATTACACCTGTATCAAAATCATAAGTATAAATATTTTCTTTACAATCTGTTCTTATTTCAACAACACCTAGTCCAGAAGTCATAGAGGCTAGAACATTTCCTTGAGATACTAACGGATATCCAAAATAGTCTGAAACATTAAACCAAGCTTTTCTTCCAATCAATCCAAATCCTAAATTAAAATGTGATAAAGTACCATAAAAAGCTGAATTATATAGTTCTACAAAATTTGATGCATTATTCACAGATTGAATAAACGAATCTAAATCATATATATTTATTAAACCACCTAAGTGGTATAACTCTTTATAAAGGGATTTTTTTGTATCAAAACTAATTTTCCCATATATATCAGCATACGCTTGACAATTTTTATTTAAATAACTCCAGAATTTCTCGGTATTCAAAAATATTCTTAAGGTGGAACTATCCTCTGCAACTTTATATTTTGTCATTTCACTATAATTATATTTTTCATGAACAAATAAAAGTCCGCCAACGCTTTGATAATACTCATTTGAAACAAGTATTTCGTCTGGCAAAGTAACACTCGCTAATGATGGAGTAGAATATTTGCCATAATCTTTAGCACTTAGCACAATTTCTGACGTTTCATCTGCATATAAATAACAACCAGGCATAAATACAATATTATTTTTTATTGTCACCTTAGAGTTATATAGGTAAAAGGAATAATAATTTGGAATTATAAAATCACACTTATCCCACATAATTTGAAAACTAACTGTTTCAAAAGTAAACTCAGTAATATATGGATTATTTATAACAACATTATCGCAATCATAAAAAGAAAAATTAAACTTTTCATAAGCAATGTCTCTTTTTGTACCTGCTTCTGAATTAGTATTAGTAATTAACTCTTCATCCCGAACTGGTTCTCTTAAAATATAGCTTTCAGAAGAACAAGCAGCAGTATTTATCATATATGTATCATCATCGCCAATAATATTTAAATCGTTTTGATACATATTAGTATTACTATCAGAACCAAAGTCAATCTTTAAATTACCTACAAACTTACTTCCTTTTTCAAACTTGATATCAGCATTTAAATAAGGAGCTCTATATGATTTAAAAGGAGCGTCACCTAAAGAATAAGAAGTAGGAATAGAAGTTTCATGATGAGCGTCTTCAATTACAAAAGTTGTAATTAGTTTGCCACCATCTTCAACTACAACCTTCCCTCCTCCAGCAGAATCAACTAACGATCCAATTAATCTTAAAGTACTTCCGCTTGAAACTATTAAAGTTTTGCCATTTAAGTCTAACTCATTGTACGAACCAACAATAAAGCCTTGGAAATTAGTTTGTGAGGAATCACTACCCCATCTACAGTAACCTACTCTTGCCCCAATATTTAATGTCGAATTATATAATAAAGTATCGCTTTCTAATACAATACGAGTTATACAATTATTAACATTATTTTGAGCGATAGTTGAATTTTGTACGCCAGCGTTTGGTTTATAATAAGAAGTTTCCGATGCAGGATCTTCTAAACCTACTGTCTGATCCATTGTATGTTGATAAGAGGTAGTATCTCCAGAGCCTCTTTTAGCTAGATTTTGTTCAACGGCCTCGTTTCCATCTTGATCTTTAAATGTTGAGTCTATGGTTGAATTATTAAATATTGGCTTATCAATAACAACTTCTGTTGTTGTATTTCTATTATTATCTCCTTCTTGAATACTTACATTAGAACCGGAAAAATTGATATTTCCGTCATTATCTTGATTGTTTTCATCCTTTTTAATTTCCTCACTAGATGGATTTTGGATTGTTGAAACATCAATTTGTGATGCATACAAATCAGTGTCATTATTTACAACAAAACCAGTTGAATAACCGTCATTTAATATTGAAAGAACAGTATCTCCTTCAATTGAATCCTTTTTCCATTCTATAAGAGAATCTCTCAAGGAAAATGGAACATCATCAAGAGTAATTTTTTCGCCTTTTTTTACATAAATATAATTTAATCCACTTCTACTTCTTGTTGCAGCAGATTGATTAAATGTAACTTTAGCATATGAATCATCTTCACTTCCATCAACACTGACATCACTTGTAAGACCTAAAATATTATTATTAGTTAATATATAAGCTGAAAGAGCACTACCACAAAGTAATGCTAAACTTAATGATAAAGTAAATATAATACCTTTTTTCTTCATAGTGCTCTTAAATCCTCTAAATTTAATTTAACTTTAATACTACCAATATTTGTGCCATTAAATAATGTAGAATAGCCATAAACCTCATCTACTATATTAAAGTTTAAATTTATATAAAAGTTCCATAAACTTGTAACATTTTGATTATCAGGATAAATTTTTGTTAAATAGAAATTTTTATTATCTGATGAATCTAGACTTGCACATCTCTCTGGTGCAGTTGGAATAATTAATTCTATTGTATTTGTACTAGAAGTTAAACAATCTCTACTTCCTTCATAATTGTCACTAGATGTAGATTCTCCATAATAATAAGAATAAGACATATTATCTTCTAAAGATAAATAATATACTTTATTTTCTAATTGTTGATCAGAATTAATAGTAGTATATTCGTAAGAAAAATTAATAAATTTTTTAAAATAATGTTCAGAAATCAAATGATTAAATAAGTTAGAATTATCAAAAGTTACACTAATTTTTAAAGCAGAATTAAAGTATAAATTTCTTAGTCCTTGATCATTTAATCTATTTGTATATTCAGCTGTATTAAAACTCATTGCAAGAGAGTAAACATCATTTACAATATCATCTCCTCTTAAAGATAATTTTCTATCATTATTTAAATAAGAAATAATTTTTTGAGAATAATCTTTGACTTCTATTCCACTTATATCTATATCAAGAGAACCATCTTGATCACCATTAAGAATGAATGCTGAAAAAGCGCTTGTTGTAATAAAAGCGATTCCAATAAATAATGATGTAATTATTAACAACTTTCGCTTTTTCATTAAAATTAAACCTCTACATAATAAGCATAAAATGTAATATCTTTAGTAATAATTGTAAGATCATCTAATTTTCCACTAAATAAGTTTTCTGGACCTTCTGGTGTTGTATAATATCCTTCAAAAGTAAATCCTTCCTTATAACAAACTGGAATTCTTGAAACATCTATTGTTTCACCTTTATTTACAATTATTTTTCCAGTAGTTGAACTTACAAAAGAACCACCATTAGAATTAAAAGTAACTTCACATTGAACAGTTGGTTGATTATTTTCCGTTAAATTAATTATTTCAACAAAATGTTCTCCATCAAAATAATAAATTACATAATTATCATAATCAAAATAATAATCACCCTCGATTGCATTCATTTCATCCATACTAGTTGGTTTTCCATAACCAGAAAACCATTGAGTAGTTCTTGGAAGTGTGATTGGAGCAAGAGTTTGAGTTGTATCATCAGTATAAGTAATAGTTAGATAATAATAATTATCCATTTGTGTTCCGACAATACTTTTAATACCTCTTCCATCTTCTCCATTTTTATAAGGAAGAGTAATAACAGTTTTTCCATTATCACCCATACTCTCATCATCATAAGTAATAGTAATTACAATATCACCATTTTCTAATTGTTCTTGTTCAACACTTGATATACCAACACCATCTTTTCCATCTTTAATACTTGGACCAGCAATTGTTTGTCCATTACTTAATAAGAAAGTTATCTTAGTAGAATTATCATCTGGATTATAAGTTGTTGTACATCCAACAATACTAACGCCGTTGTCGAATTCAAAGACAGTATCTTCTAAACTATCATCAGTATAAGTAATTGTAACAATTACTCCACTTCCATCTTCTTTTTCAACGGATGTAATACTTTCAATACCAGTTCCAGGAGCACCAGCTGGACCAGTATCGCCTTGTTCACCTTTAGGAATAACAAAAGTTAGTGGTTCAATACTTTCATCAGTAAAATACATTGTAACTAATGTGGAACCATTTTCTCCAGAACTAGCTTCAACTCTATCAATAGTAAACCCATCACTTCCGCCACCAAATAGTGATGAACAAGAAGTAGTAAAAATTAAAACTAACATTGTTAAAAAAGAAAATAATATCTTTTTAAATTTTTTAATCATAACTTTCATCTCCTTTAAAAGTAACATCAAATATATTAAAAACCCATGCAAATAGTGAATTATTTTTCTTATAATATTCAATATTTGCTCCACAATTTTCACAATTTGAATTAATTAAATCATTTTTACAAATTGGACAAATATTCTTTTCAACTTTAATATTAAATGATAATGAATCAATTACATCAACAACTTCTTTTAACTCATCAACATTTATAATATTCATTTTATCCTCACCATATTTAAGTAATAAAGAATAAGAGAAATAATTAATTTTAAAATCTAAAATATATTTTTTGCACTTATTATTTATATTATTTGTAAGAATTATATTTAAC
>JADIMN010000054.1 GCA_017694735.1 Candidatus Alectryobacillus merdavium | reverse complement strand
GGATTAATGAATCTAATAAAAAGAATAAAAATCGAAAACATTAAGGGAAAAAAGTTAATGGATATAACATTTAACAATCTAATTTGTAATCAACCTAACATTTTAGTTGCTCCAAATGGTTATGGTAAAAGCACCATTGCTATGGCATTTAAAGCAGCAAAACATAAAAATTTTAAACTAAGTCTAAACGACGTTTATCAATCAAACAACAATAATATTCCTAAATTAGAAATAGAAGCAGAGTTAAATAATCGAACACAATTTTTTACAGCAACAAATAGCAAAAATAATATATCATCAAATTTTGCAATTGAAGTGATAGACAGCCCTCTGATAGCTAAAAGCGTAACAAAAAAATTCGGTTTAAAGATTGTTTCAACTGCTGATCTAAGACTTGAAGACATCGTGATTTATGACTCAATTCCTGAAAAAATGAAATTTAATTATTCTTATCGAACAATAAAAAAGGCCTTAGGAAATAATGGCGAACTTTTTCACAATATTTCGAATATGATCTCTAATTTCGAAAATATAAAGAAATTTAATGAAATTAAAGAAGATATTTTAAAATGTGCAAAACAAACAAAAATACAAAATAAATTTGATCTTTTTCTAAATATAAAATCGAACAAAGATTTAACAGAAGAAACAAAAAACGAAAAAACTAATGAAATCCTTGATGATTTAAAGAAAAATCAGCATGTTAACAAAGTTTTTGAATGTATAGAAAAGGCAAAAGATAAACCAAAAAAATGGAAGGAACAAGATGTAGTACCTATCGCTAAACAGCTATGCTATTTTCTAAAAAATGAGACTCATGCTTTAAATAGCATATGTAAATACTCTGAATACGAACAATTTAAAAAAATCATCGATGAGAGACTCCACATTTTTAATACAACAGGAAGAGCAATAAAAACGCACGAACAGCAAGGAAAACTTGTAGTACACTTTGAAAAAGCAGAAACTCTTTCAAATGGTGAGCGAGACATACTATCTTTTATAGTTAATTTAACTAAATTCGAAATTTCCTTCAAGAAAAATTTCGGAATATTAATAATCGACGAAGTATTTGACTATCTTGACGGAGCCAATTTACTTGCTGTTCAATATTATCTTATGCAATTAATCAAAAATTGTAGCAAAAAAGGGAAAATATTGTTTCCTATTTTGTTTACTCATTTAGATCCTGAAGTATTTTCTAATTATTATTTTCAAAAAAAGAAGATACATTACATCTCAATTCACGGCAATATCAATACCAATTCAGATTTAGTTAAAATCCTACAGCTTCGAGGAAACGGCACTTTAAGCAACGACGAAAAAAATAAAATTGAAAAATATTATCTCCATTATAACGATGAGGAAATACGATTGGAAAGAGAAATCGCAAACAAAATAAGTATTAGTTTTTCTTATACAAATTTTGATTTTCGTACAAAATTATACAAAGAAGTTACGGAAATATATCTAAATGAATTTGTTTCAAACTACGATCCACTTATGGTAATAGCGGGTGTTCGAATTAGAATTGAAGAAATCATATTTAATAAATTAGAAAAAGATAAACAAAAAGAATTTATTGAAAAGCATAGGGTAATAAACAAATTAAATTACGCTATAGATAATGGAATAGAAGTTCCAGAGTTAATGTTTCTCTTACAACCTTTATACAATGATGGAATGCACTTATCTGAAAAAATCGATGAAGTTGCCAATAAAATAAAGTCAACATACTTAAAAACTAACAACAATCATATTAGGAAGCTTATACGATTCTTATTTGATGAAGATTTTTAATTTTTTAAAATTAATAAAACTAAATGAAATATGGAACATAATTATTAAAGAACAAAATTTTATAGAATTAAACGAAAATAAATTAGATTAAAATAGTGTCAATCACGGATTAATTTTGTACAAAAGGGAGTGCAGACAAAAACTTGGACTAAATAGAAAGGACGAGTATGCATAAAATAGAAGAAATTGAAAAGGCATTAAATTTATTAGATACCTATGATGGACAATTATCTAAAACCGCAAAAGTATTAGGGATTAATCGCTATACATTAAGATCTTGGAGAGATAAAAGGAAAAAAGGAGAACCCTTAATTTCAAGGAAGAGGGATAAATCATCTAAATGGAGTAAAGAGGAACAAGAGTTAGTAATAGAATACTACTTTAGTCATGGTGAAAACATAACTAAAGCATGCCGAAAATTTGGTTATCCATCCGCTTCATCATTAAAATCATGGGTAAAAAAAGATAAAAGATGGACCAGAAAACATAAAATTCATAAAAAGCCCACGATATTAAATGATGAAAATAAGAAAAAAGCAATTGTTGATTTAATATTGAGAGATTCGTCAGCAATTACTGTTGCTAATAAGTATAATGTTACTAGAGTTACTTTATATGAATGGCAAAAAGAACTTACTGGTGAACCGATTATGAAAAAGAAAGATAAATCAAAACAAGAACTTGAAAAAGAAATAACAGCTCTTCGAAAAGAACATTTAAAACTCGAACTTGAAAATAAGGTTCTAAAAAAAGCAAACGAAATATTAAAAAAAGAAATAGGCG